>CAZXQI010000005.1:0-61118 GCA_964643005.1 uncultured Saprospiraceae bacterium
CAAATCCTCTGGTTTCGTATCTACGACGGTCAGTAGCTGTCGAGCCTGCTCCGCCAATTCGTGGTCGGGGTATTGCAACAAAAACTGGTTATAGTATTTGGCGGCCATCTTCGCATCCCTGAGGTCGGCGTCAAACGTATATCCTTGCAGAAAAAGTGCCATTGGCGCTTTGGGATAACTTTTATAATTGCGCCACACCTGTCCCCAAAGCTGGACGGCTTTTCCAAATTCGCCGCTCCCCTTTGCGACGTCGCCCGCTTTGAAGAGCAACTCCGGCGTGAGCGAATCCTGCGGAAAGTCTTTGGCGTACAGTTCTACTTTTTCAATCAATTCGAGGGCTGCATCTTTGTCCTCTATGGCATTTTTGGTTTTGAGCAGTTGGTTCTCCAATGTCGAAATCTCGCCCTGAAGTTGTTGTCGGGAGTCTGTTCCTCCCTGCTGACAGGCGGCGAACAGAGCGATGAACGGTAGCGATAGGAAGACAATTTTTTTCATAGTCCTGATTTCTTTTTTTACTGCAAAATTACCATACCGGCAGGAGTTTGTAAGCGGCCAGTTTATTTTTAGTCTCCTGAAAGTCTTTTGCAACGCCTAAGAGGAAGCCTCCCCCGCCGGCGCCGCAGATTTTTAATTTGAATAAATCTCCATCTAAGCCTTCCTTCCAGACGGAGCGAAATTCTACGGGGATTAATTTTTCCAAAAAAAGAAACTGGAACCTGCTGATGCGGTGTATCTCTTCAAAAAGCCGCTCTCCGCGACCCAAAAGGAAGGCCTCGATGGCGGCGTTGACAGCGGGGAGCAACTCTTTGCGGCAGGGAGTCTGAAAATCTCTCTGTCGGTTTTTTTCTAAAAAATATTCGATGAGGGGGGATGCCCTGCGTTCAATGCCCGTATCCAAAAGGAACAGGGTGACGGGCATTTTTACCTGATGGAGATGAGCTAATTGCAATTCGCCCCGCTCCCGGAGCAGGATGGGTTTTTGCAGGAAGCAGACCAATGGATCCGTTCCGCTGCTGGCGCCGTGAAAGAATGCCTCCATTTGCGCCAATATTTTTTTTAGTTCCAATAGTTTTTCAGAGGAAATACGATCCGGCTCCTTCGTCCAACTCAGGTCGTCCTCCGTCCATGTCTCAAAGACAGCAGCCGTCAAGGCGCCTGAACTTCCGGCGCCATAGCCCCCCGGTATATCGGAATTGAAAACCAATCCATCCTTCAGCGCCTGGCGGAAAGCGGCGAGGTTCAGCCGGCTCAGCAATTCTCCCCGCTTTTGCAACTCTTCCAGATAGTCGGCAAACTGCGGCAATTGCATTTGCCGGACGGCTAATTCTCCTTTGTCCAAATTTGGAGCAAACTGCCATTTTGCAGAAAACAAGGGCAAGGGCAGGGCGAGCGCCTGCGAGCCGGTGTTGACCGTATGCTCTCCGAAAAGCAACAGTTTGGCGGGATAGGTTTTTACTTTCAAATCAGTAGTAGTTCGGTGGTAATTCGATAGTAATTTCTCCCTTTGGGAATGGCAGACATTTTATAATCTGGCGCCTATTCTGGCGCCTTCGTCTATGGCTCGCTGAGCGTCTAATTCCACGGCTATTCTGGCGCCGCCGATGAGATGGACGGGTAGGCCGTTTTCCTCTAAGGGTCTGACTAAGTCCTGCAATGAGTTTTGACCGGCGCATATCACCACGTTGTCCACGGGTAGCAGGCGGGATTGACCCTCGTGCAAAATGTGCAGGCCTTCGTCGTCAATCTTTAGGTATTGCACCTCGGCCAGCATATTTACTTTCTTCATTCTCAGGCTGTTTCGGTGAATCCAGCCCGTCGTCTTTCCCAAGCTGGCGCCGTGCTTGCCCGCGGAGCGCTTCAATAGCCATATTTCACGGGCTGAAGGTTCGGGATCCGGCGTCTTGATGGCGCCCCTGTTTTGGTAGCTCTTATCCACGCCCCATTCCTGAACAAAAGACTGTAAGACGGCGGGATTGGTGGAGGGGAATCCAGCTTCCCAGGTCTGGTGGGAAAGATACTCCGCCACGTCGAAGCCGATGCCGCCGGCGCCGATGATGGCGACAGATTTTCCGATGGGGCGTCGGTTCAGCAGAGCGTCGAGGTAGCCCATGACCTTTGGATGGTCTTCGCCCTCAATGCCTGCCGGTCGCGCAGTGACGCCGGTTGCGAGTACGACTTCCTGAAACTCCTCTTCGACTAGCATCCCGGCGGAGGCGATGGTGTCGAGGTGCAAATGCACGCCTGTGAGTTCTATCTGTCGGCCAAAATATCGGATGGTTTCAAAAAACTCTTCCTTGCCGGGGATGCGCTTTGCCACGTTAAACTGCCCCCCGATTTCGGCGGCGGCTTCAAACAGATGCACCTCGTGGCCTCTGCCCGCTGCGGCCGTTGCCGCCGACAATCCCGCCGGCCCCGCCCCTACGACGGCTATTTTTTTCTTATTCTTTGTGGGTAAAAAATTCAGTTCCGTTTCATTACAGGCTCTCGGATTGACGAGGCAACTAGCGGTCTTTCCCTGAAATGTATGGTCGAGGCAGGCCTGGTTGCAGGCGATGCAGGTGTTGATTTCGTCCTCTCGTTCCTCCCTCGCCTTTTTGACAAACTCTGGATCGGCTAAGAAGGGGCGGGCCATGCTGACCATATCGGCGCAACCCTCCGCCAACACCTTTTCGGCCACCTGCGGCATGTTGATGCGGTTGGAGGTGATGAGCGGGATGTTTACTTTGCCCATCAGCCGCTTCGTCACCCAGGCAAAGCCGGCGCGGGGAACCATCGTCGCAATGGTCGGTATGCGGGCTTCGTGCCAGCCAATGCCCGTGTTGATCATCGTGGCGCCGGCCTTTTCGATTTCCTTTGCCAGAAATTCCACTTCTTCCCACGAACTGCCGTCGTCCACCAGATCGAGCATGGACAGGCGGTAGATGATGATGAAGTCGGCGCCCACCTTTTTGCGAATGCCCCGCACGATCTCCAATGGGAAGCGGATGCGGTTTTCAAATGGGCCGCCCCACTCGTCCTGCCGCTGGTTGGTTTTTGACACGATGAATTCGTTGATGAGATAGCCTTCGCTGCCCATCACTTCCACGCCATCGTAACCGGCTTCTTTGGCTAAGGCGGCGCATTCCGCAAAATCGCTGATGGTATTGCGGATCCCGCGCGCGCTGAGTTCCCAGGGTTTGAATGGCGAGATGGGCGACTGAATCGCCGACGGCGCTACTGCTAAGGGATGAAAGCCATATCGCCCCGCATGCAGGATTTGCAGGCAGATTTTTCCGCCTTCCCGATGCACTGCTTCCGCAACTATCTGATGCTTTTTGGCTTCTCTGACGGTAGTGAGCCTGGCGGCAAATGGCGCCGTCCAGCCCTGCCGATTCGGCGCAATGCCGCCGGTGACCATCAGGCCGACGCCTCCCTTAGCTCTTTCGGCAAAGTAAACGGCCATGCGTTCAAAGCCATTTTTTTCTTCTTCCAAACGGGTGTGCATGCTGCCCATGAGCACCCGGTTTGGCAGCGTGGTGAATCCCAGGTCAAGCGGTGAAAACAAATGTGGATATTTCATGTATCGCTCAGTTTATCGTCCGGCGAAGTTGCAATTTTATACCCAAAAAGGTAGGAGATAAATAGAAGAAATGAGAAATGATGGGGCGGACATTCGGGGGAACTGGGAGACCTGGGGGGCGCTGGCGACTATTCCATTTGCCCCACGAGCCTCCGAAGAAGAGCCAATAGAAACGCCAAAAGATATATAACAGGACAAGCCTCACACTTTTCATGAAGGCCTTTGGCCTGGCGATATCTCTTATCAGGAGGGGAGCGACGAAAACGATAAAAACAACCGCCGCAAATGTCGTTGGAGGTCGTTTTCAAAAAAAACTCCCAAAAGATTTTCCATTGAATCTCTACTGAATTATATTGCTTTGCGGGGGCGTCTGCATTTGGTACTATTAGCGCTCCAGGCGCTGACGGGATGAGGCGACTTCAAAAACTATTTTTCATTTTGGTTTAGGGGCTTAAAAATAGCGGCTGCTTAGAAGGGCGCATTTGATGGCTGGCTAACCGAAGCTAAACATTCATTTTCCATGAAAATTTATTCTGGTATAGCATTGTTTGCCGCCGTCGTTCTGGCGGGCTGCGGGTCTAATCCCGGACAAGACAAGTTTCAGGGTTTGGCCGAGGGACTTTGTTCCTGCATGAGGCCGATGATGGAGTTTCAGCAGGAGTTGATGCAAAGGATTAGCGATAACATGGACGAAGAGTTGATGGGCATGCTCGAAAGAAATCGGCAGATTGACGAAGATGGCCGAGTCTGCATAGAGAGCTTAGAGGCTCAATATGGAGTTATCCAGGAGGAAGACGAAACGCAACTGATGGAGGCCATGCAAAAGGCCTGCCCCGACATCATTAAGATGATGGAAGAATCAGCCATGCCAGGTTCTGAAGACTTCTTCGAAGATGGAGAAGTGCCTTTTGAAGAAATGTTTCCAGAAGCAGCAGAAGAGGACTAAAACAATTTCAGGGGCTTTGTCTTCCCCGAAAAGAATCTCCACCGAATTTTTACTGAACTCTCCGGCTTATCCGCCGAAGCCTTTGCTGTCAAAATACTCCTGAATCCAGCCGTCGGAATTGGTGTTCAGGTTGCCTTTTACTTCGATGAATAATTCGTTGTTGTAGGGAGTTGGGTCAGAAATCGGGCTTTGGTAGTACAAGAAGTAGATGCTGTTGGACAGGCTCTGGATTTGAGACTGGATGTCGAGGAACATATCGGTCAGACCCTCGATATCTTTTGCTTCGTAGTAGCGGTCGTAGCTGTTTGCCAGCGCCTTTAGGGCGGCCTCGTCGAGATCCGGGCTGTCTAATGCAGCGATGTAAACATGGCGGTTACCCAATGCAGCTATTGCGGTGGAGAGGGTCAGCGTCTGGGAGGCATTGTGTCGCCCGTCGGTAAAAATTACTAAGCTTCCATCTACAATACCGTCAATGCTGAAATGATCTTCCCACAAATCTGCCACGTCTAAGATTGCCCCGTAGAGGTTGGTGGAATTGACGAGGTCTGTCTCAGGGATATTGTCGATGGCCGCCAATAGCGAAGCTTTGTCTTTGGAGAAATTCTTGAGCCGGGTTGACTTTGAATCAAAAGTATAGAGAGCGATCTGCTGTTCGGGCAATTTCATTTCGATCAGGGCTTTGGCTGCTTTTTTGATTTGCGGAACTTGCCCTTCTACGCTTCGGCTGATGTCTAGCAGCAACACTGTTTTCAACTCGAATGGTATGGAATTGCGCCCAACCCGGAGGTCTGCTTCGGAGTCGAGGTTCCCCTTGTTTTCACTGACGATGAAATCTTCCTTTTTCAGGTCGGCGACGCCTTTTTTGTAGTAATCCGTCACCTGAAAGAGCACCTGTACCATGCGCTGTTCCGGCACGACAGCTACCTCGTAAGATTTGAGTCTGTAGTATCTCGACAGGTCGGCGGGGTCGAAATCATTATCTTTTTTGCAACCTGAAATTACGGCGATGGAGAGAAGAAAGGAAATCCCCAAAAGGGTGGAAAAGAGTTTCATTTTAGTATTTTTTAAAAAGAACGATTCAAATGCAGGAGTGTGGTATAGTTCGGGAATAAAAAATTGAAAACACCTGAGATAATTGATTTTCAGAGATTTGGAAGGAATCCTTTTAAGCCGGATCATTTTAAACACTCCATCACGCAGCATATAACGCCTTTAACTTTTACAATCCATAGGGAATCTTTCACTTTAAGAAATCCCTAACCTACAGCTTTGAAATTTTAGCGCTATCGGGGAGGCCTTGCGACCGGGGAGCCGGATGATTTTTGACAAAGGAGAAAATCAGTCCGAATTCACTTTGGACTCAAACGCAGACTTTAGCCTCTCCGAATTGCTACTGAATCTCACCTAAAGGAGACTGCCGAATTTTAAAGGAACTTACGGAGTTGCAATTTTTTAAAACGCCTGCCGCCGCAACTTCTCCCGATACCTGATGCACAAAGTCACTGAGGGAAATCCTCAAAACTCCGGTCGTTCCGGTTCAGCTTTTCTATCTTTGTTTTCTTTTAAAAAATAAGTTCGAAAGATGCATATTGACGATCTTTTACATCGGGCGCTTAAGCTCGAATTTCTCACTGCCGAAGAAGGCGTCTTCCTGTTTGAGAATGCGCCTACGGCGGAATTGATGTACGTTGGCAACAGCCTGCGGCAACATCACGTGCCGGGCAATATCGTCACCTGGATCATTGACCGCAACACTAATACCACCAACGTTTGCATTGCCAATTGCAAATTCTGCAACTTCTACCGCCGTCCAGGACACGAAGACAGTTATATTACTTCTATCGAAGAATACAAGCAAAAGATTGAAGAGACCTTTGCCTATGGCGGCGAGCAATTGCTTTTGCAGGGCGGGCACCATCCCAATCTGGGGCTGAGTTTCTATACCGGCCTCTTTCGGCAGTTGAAGGAGCTGTATCCGCGCCTCAAACTTCACGCTCTCGGACCGCCCGAAGTCGCTCATATTACCAAGCTCGAAAAATCCACCCACTACGAAGTGCTCAAAGCGCTGAAAGAATCGGGGATGGACAGCTTCCCGGGAGCAGGCGCCGAAATCTTAGACGACCGGGTGCGCCGCCTCGTCTCCGCAGGGAAATGCGGCGCTAAAGAATGGCTCGATATCATGCGGGCGGCTCACAAACTGGGCCTGACAACTTCCGCATCCATGATGTTTGGACACATTGAGACCATTCTGGAACGCATGCAGCATTTTGTGAAACTCCGCGAAGTCCAGTCGGAAAAACCCGAAGGCGCCAAAGGTTTTCTCGCTTTTATCCCCTGGCCTTTTCAGGACAAGGATACCATTTTGAAAAAACTGAAGCGCGCTCACAACACGGTTACGGGCGACGAATACGTACGCATGATTGCTATGAGCCGCATAATGATGCCCAATATTATGAATGTGCAGGCTAGCTGGCTCACCGTCGGCAAACCGGTGGCGCAGTTGTGTCTGCATGCCGGCGCCAACGACTTCGGCAGCATCATGATTGAAGAAAATGTCGTCTCGGTGGCCGGCGCCAGATTCCGCTTTACTGCCGATGGCATTCAAAAAGCCATCTGCGAGGCGGGCTTTGTGCCGCAACTGCGCAACCAGCAATACGAGTTCCGGGAACTGCCCAAGAACATTAAGCAGCAGGAACTTGACCGCGTGGAGATGATTGTGGATTAGAGCGGTTTTAAAAAATAGTCATTCGTCAGCTTATCAGCCCTGCCCGCAATTTGAGTGTCGGCAGGGCTGATTCATTCCGGCATTTGAGGAGCGGCTTTTTATGAAGTAATATCAGGAGGAGCGGCGACCGCATCGGAGTACTTTACGGAGCTATGTTCCAAAATTTTTAATCAGAAAAAAATTGCGTAGGAGGGTTTCAGGCAAAGTCCGCAAAGCAGGTTTTAGCCGGCAATAAGATTTTAGAATGAGAGCCGTAGATTCAGACCTTTTTTTCTCCCACTACTAAAAGTCCGTTTCCCTTTTTTTTTGGCAAAAAATAGTCTGCCAGTTTTAATAAAAATACCAATGGCAGCAGCGCAAGCGCAAAAGGAAACAGGAGCCAGACCCAGCCGCCTAAGTTGCCCGCAGCCATTAGTAGCAGCGAGTATATCTCGTGACCCACTATTCCAATTGGGCCGTAAGTGTAGCGCCATTCCTTTATCTCGAATCCTGCGAGAGCCATTTTTTCAAAAATAATAGGCGGCGTGTAAATCCTTCGGCGCTGTTGCTTTTTCTCATAGTGTTCCAATTTGGAAAAAAAACACCTGTACGGCGGCAGAATTGTCCGTCCGTTGACGGGGAGATAGAGCAGCAATTGACCATCTGGCCTGAGCGCCTGGTAGAAATTTTTTAAGACCAGCAGGTCGTCGGCAATGTATTGGAGCGTGCCGATGCAGTAAATCAAACTGGCTTTTTCACGCAGCGACAAAGCTTCGAGGTCTTGTCGGGCAAACTGGAGGCGCTTTGGCGGATAGGTCTGCCCGGCAGATTTCTTCTGGCAGAAAAGGATATTTCCCTCATTTTTATCCACTCCGAAAAAATGTAGTTGAGGGGATTTTCGACAAAAGAAAAAGATATGCTGCCCGTCGCCGCACCCCGCATCCACCACGAGACTGTCAGGAGGGAGTTTTTTTAAATAAAATTTTAAAACGCTCCTGGCCAGCCAATTGCGCTGTAGGAAAAGATTGTTCCAGATATAAAGCGGCTCGATTAACAGCGGATGGCGCAGCAGCAGCGGCGGATAAACATGGTCAAAAAGATGTTGCTGAAAACTCATCTGTCTGAATTGATTAGGGAGAGTTTAGGGAGAATTTTCCCCTTTTTTTATTATAAAAAAGAAGAGAAAAAGGCGCTGTGAGGGATGCGCTATGCCTCCGCTTCAGGCTTTCTCCCGTTCTCTTACCGGGGCTAATGTATTAAAGAACTATTCTGAATTACAAGGCTTTGGGAATGCCTGGAAAATAATATTTGGAAGGCTTTGGCGAATTACCTTAAATTTATGCCCCGCCGAAAACGGCCATTTTCTCAAACCAGGACGATATGCTTCAAATCATACTTTTTGTCATAGTCACGCTGGCAGCCTTTGGGTTTGCCGGGAAAAATTTCATGAAGGTGCGCCGCAATATTCTGCTCGGCAGGGAAATCCCCGCAGGGAATCCATTGGCGGCGGGAGCTACCGGCAACAAAAAGGAGCGCTGGCGCAATATGCTGCTCGTGGCTTTTGGACAGAAGAAAATGTTTGCCCGCTGGGTACCGGGTGTTTTCCACCTGTTTATTTACGTTGCTTTTCTGCTGACGCAGGTAGAGTTGATTGAAATCTTAGTAGATGGTTTTACCGGCAGCCACCGCGCTATTGGGGCAAGACTTGGCTGGCTCTATACTTTCGCCATCAGCTTTATTGAGATTTTGAGCGTGCTGGCTTTCATTGCCACCATCATCTTTTTAGCGCGTCGGAATCTCATCAGAATTCCCCGATTCCACAAACCTGAAATGAAGGGCTGGCCTTCCATGGACGCCAACCTGATTCTGTTTGGAGAAATCCTTTTACTCACGGGGATTTTCAGCATGAACGGCGCCGATACCGTCCTACAGGGAATGGGCGCCGCCCACTATCCTGACCTGCCCGATTTTGTCGTGAGCAAATTTTTGGGCCCTGCCTTGTTTGGCGGCATGAGCGAAACTTCGCTCATTGGCATCGAGCGCTTCGGCTGGTGGCTGCACATCTTAGTAGTCTATGCATTTTTGAATTATCTGCCCTTCTCCAAGCACCTGCACCTGATGCTCGCCTTCCCCAACACCTGGTATGCCTCGCTTGACCCGAAAGGAGAAATGAACAACATGCCGGAAATTCAACATGAAGTAGCAAAAATGATGAATCCGGAAACCGTTGAGGAAGAGCCTCTGGCGGAGGGAGAAACAGAATTTATCTTCGGCGGCAACGACGTATTCAGCCTTAGCTGGAAGAATCTATTGGACGCCTACGCCTGCACGGAGTGCGGACGCTGTACCTCAGTTTGTCCGGCCAATCAGACGGGCAAGAAACTTTCTCCTAGAAAAATAATGATGGACGTGAGAGACAGAGCAGAGGAGGTAGGCAGGAATCTCGACTCCGGCGATACTAAGTTTATCGCAGAGGACAAGCGCGGTGAAGGCGTTGCGCTGACGGCAGAAAATTACGACGATGGCAAATCCCTGTTCGACTTTATTGCCCGGGAGGAAATTCACGCCTGCACGACCTGCAACGCCTGCGTGGAAGCCTGCCCCGTGCTCATCAGCCCTCTTGATATTATTGTGCAACTGCGCCGCTACGAGATACTGACGGAAGGAGGAGGCCCCACAGACTGGCTGCCGCTTTTCAACAGCTTAGAAAACAGCGGGGTGGCATGGGCAGTCTCGACGGAAAGAGACGCCTGGACACAGGAGTTTAAAGAGGATTGAGGAGAGGCTTTCCCGTGAAGACTATTTTGACAGATAAATAGATATTTTAATAAAAATAATTCGGCGCTGTAGGCGCTGATTCAGGTTTCACAAAAAATTGACAATAGATGGATAATATCAAGACCATGGCAGAGATGGCCGCTGAAGGCCGGGAGCCGGAAGTGTTGTTTTGGGTCGGCTGCGCCGGCAGCTTTGACGACAGGGCGCAGAAAGTGACCATTGCTTTTGCAAAAATTCTGCAAAAAGCAGGCGTAGAATTCGCTATCCTCGGCAAAGAAGAAAGCTGTACCGGCGACCCTGCCCGCCGGGCCGGCAATGAGTTTTTGTTCCAGACATTAGCTCAGCAAAATGTCGCCGTACTGAATATGTACAAGGTGAAAAAGATAGTGACGGCCTGTCCACACGGTTTTAATATTTTGAAAAATGAGTATCCTGCTTTAGGGGGCAATTATGAAGTAATGCACCACACGCAGTTTTTGAAAAGCTTAGTGGCGGAGGGTAGGCTGAACGTGGAAGGCGGAAAACTCAAAGACACAAAAATCACTTACCACGATTCCTGCTATTTAGGCAGAGCCAACGGAGAGTACGAAGCTCCTCGCCAGGTGCTTGCCGAACTTGAAGCCGACCTGGTGGAAATGAAGCGAAACCGGGAAAACGGCCTTTGCTGCGGCGCCGGCGGCGCTCAGTTCTGGAAAGAGGAAGAAGCGGGAAAGAAGCGCATCAACATCGAGCGGACGGAAGAGGCTCTCAGTACCGGCGCAGAAATCTTAGTCGTGAACTGCCCATTCTGCCTGACGATGATGGAAGACGGCGTGAAAGCGAAGGAAAAACAGAACAGCTTCAAAGTGTACGACCTGGCGGAGCTGATTGCCGATAATTCGTGATTCGCTTCCCCTGCCTGATGGCTGGATTGCGATTTTTAGTCGCTGCGCATTGAGAAAGACGGCGCCTAAGAATCCAGTCTGGGATTTTGGAGCGCTCATTTTGAGGCGCATGGCTTTTGTGCAATTATCCATTGCAAACTCTGGTCTCGAAAAGAACGCTGCATTTTCTGCGGCTAATTCCTGCGAACCCTTTGCCTACGGAAAAATTCCTTTTAAAAATAGCGGAATGGCGCCTCGTCGCCGCCCATTGGAAAATCATATCCTGCGCCGATCAGATGGGTGAAAGGGAGGGAGACGGCTCTATCCGGCTGGTTGTTGTGCTGAATGCCGTAGCTCAATCTGAAGCTGCCCAACAAAAGCGTGGCGCTAATCCCCACCCTACTGTAATCCCTGCCTGTTTCCACGTCTGAATAGCCGAGGAGAAGCCCCACGACGTAGGTGTCATCTACGACTAAGTTGGCCAGCATATCGGCGGTGAGCAGTTTAGAAGCGCTGCCTTTTTGGAATTCGGAGAGGCTGTAAATCCTGCTGTATCCCAAGAGAGCGACGGGTTTGATCTTTATCTGATCGTTGAGCCGGAACATGGCGCCGGCATGCAGGCTGAAGGGGTTTTCTCTTTGCAGGGAGTTGCCGGGGATATCTTCTTCCAGGAAAATGGGTTTTTCAAAAATCCGCAGGGCGGAAAGTCCCACGAAAGATTGACCGGAATAGTAGTAAAGCCCAAGCCCCCCGTCTATGGACATGAAGTTGGAACTGATAGAGGAAAGCACGGAATGGTCTATGGCGAAATAGTTGACGCCCAGTGTAGCGCCTATGGCCATGGCGCCTTCTCCCAGCGCAAACTGCCTTGAGTAGGCGGGCTGCAAATTGATTTCACCAAAAAAGTCCTGCTGATAAAATTGCAGCGTTCCTCCCAATCCGACATTCTCCGTACCGGAGGGCCTCCCGAAAACGCTGACGAGCGCAGTGCGGGAGAGCTGGAATTCAGAAACAAAATTTCCAAAGTAAACGGCGTCGAAGCCGACGGTTTCAATCCTTCCGGCATAAGCGGGATTCAACGGAAGGGCGTTGAATTGGTATTGCATCAGGGAGTTTCGCAATTCTTGTGAAAAGAGGGAAGTACCGAAGACTAATGCGAGAACGAGAGGCAGATATTTTTTCATCATCTTTTTTGAATGACAGTTTCCAGCCCTTTGCCGGATAGATTTTCCTGTCTCTGTCGGCGCGCCGGGCTATGGTTTAGAAGAGCCAAAGTTCCGGAAGATATTTTTAAGATGGCTGAATTAAAAAGATTCATTCGCCCGATGCTAAATTTTTTTTGCGACTATTTAAGACAATGCGGTTTCCCACAGGAGCGCCCTTGAGGTCTTCGCAGTTTTTTACCCGCCAATTTTTTCTAAAGGAAAATTTCTGCGAAGGGAGAATGACGGTGAATTGCCGCCGAACCTCTGCTCACTCCCACCAAAAGCAGACCTGAACTGCATCTTCTACGAAGGAAAATAAGGTGACGGCCATAAAGCATGAATTGCTATTTTTACCAAAATAATCTGATTAATGAAATATCTCTCAATCTTATCAGGGTTGATGTTTTTATTGCTGAGCGCCTGTACCGGCGACGCTTCGCAGAATACGGTCGTGAGGGAAAGAGCCTCCGCTAACTACGCTTATGGCAAGATCAACCAGATATTGGTGATTTCCGATTCCACGCTCTGGGCGGAGGCGCCAGGCGACACGTTTTATTATTATTTCAGTGCGCCTTATATTTTATTGCCGCAGCCGGAGCCTGTTTTTGACATCATCCATTTGACGATGGAGCAGTTGAGTAAGCAGACCGTCCGAAAAGAATTTCGCACCATTATTTTTCTGGCAGACCTGAACGACGAGAACTCTCCCACCGCCCGCCTGGTGCGCTCGGACTTAGGCCCGGAGAAAATGCAGGAAGCCCAAAGCGGCAAAGGCTACACCGTGGTCATTGGTCAGGATAAATGGGCCAGATCGCAACTGCTGTTTTATGTCGCCGGCTTTGGAGAGAAGAATTTGATGGACAATATAGTGCAGAATTTTCCGGCTATTGCCCGCCGCATCAATGAGAAGGATGAGGAAGTCGTTAAGGCCACGGCATTTCAGGCAGGAGAGAGCGCCGAGTTGGAAGCCGAGGTCAAAGCAAACTTCAGCCTCGACCTGAAAGTCCCCGCTGATTTCAAAAAAGTAAAATATTATACCAATACCCAAACCCTGTGGCTACGGCGGGACGTTCGGGAGGTCGTGGCCAATATTCTCATCCACAAAGAGCCTTACACCAGCAAATCTCAACTGACAAAAGAGGGAATCAAAGCCATCCGAAATAACATCGGCCAGCACGTCTCGACCCGACAGCCCAATACCTACATGCGCATCAACGACGTGGATCTGCCCCTGTTCGTCGAGAATAAGACCATCAACAACGCATACACGGTTCAGGCAAGGGGAATCTGGGATATCGTCAACGACTTCACAGGCGGCCCTTTCGTCAGCAACCTCATGCTCAATCCTAAGACAAATGAACTGATATTGATAGACGGATTCATTTATGCTCCGGGAAAAGACAAGCGGAATTATATGCAGGAATTAGAATTTATCCTTTCGACGGCTCATTTTTGATGATGATGGCGAGGATTAGACAGGGTCTGCTGTGACCTTGCACGATATGCTGGCGAATAACGGTTATTAACATGGCAGTCACACTACCATACATTTTTGAAAGCTGAGTGATTTTTAGCGCTTAACATACCAGGTGCATAGGCGATAAATTTGATGAAATTGAAACACATAGGGGTCAGGACTGCCAGTCCCTCAGTTTTTACGGCTCCTAATCCGTAAGATTTATGCAGTTGCGTAAATTTGCGTAGGCATGTAGGAAGCATTGTCTTGCATTTAGGTACTCAAACCTACGTTTCTTCCTGCCTTTTCAAAAATGCATAGTAGTCTGGTCGCCAGCCCATTTTACCGCCTCATCGCCGACCTCCAGGCCCCACTCAAAAAGAGTTTCGTTAAAAAGAATCACTCTTCTGAAGTGGGTGGCAGGATATCGGATATTTCTTCTGAGGAAGGCGCTTTCTTGTCGGCGATTGAGCCTTTGATTTCCTCCAATTTTCCCCGTGCGGAATCCCACTCTTCTTTGGCAGAATCTTTCAATTTCTGTCCGGCTTCCGTGGCGGAATCCTTAGCTTTTTTGAGCAGTTCGGAGGATTTTTCGCTTTTCTCGGAGACGGTTTCTTTCAGCTCGCCAAATTTTTCTTTGGCGTTCGCCCATTCATCCTGAGCCGCATCTTTCAATTTCTGTCCGGCTTCCGTGGCGGACTCCTTAGCTTTTTTGAGTAGTTCGGAAGGTTCGCCAACCCGCTCGGTAAATTCCTTTTTTGCTACCTGGCCGGCTTCCGTCAACTTCTCTTTGGCTTCGGATACGAGTTTACCGGCATCTTCAGCTACGGCGTCGGCGGCTTCCTTGATACTATCGGTGGCTTCCTCCACCGTTTCCTTTGTTTTCTTAATCAGATTTTGAAGAAATTCTTTCATGACTTTATTGTTTAGTTTTTGATTGGACGCAATTTCCTTTTTCCCGTATCGCAGGCTGCGCCATTTTTTTTAAAAAAAATAATGCGTAAAGAGAGATCTGTCCCATTTATCTTTATTAACGAGCTGCCGGACATTTTTGTAAAATTAGGAAACCGGCAAATATTTGATGGAATGAATCTGAAATTGAAATGCGCGGAATCATTTTTGCCTTTTGATTCCTCAAAATATTGAACCGGCAAAACCGTTAAAGGCAGCAGTTTTAAAAACGGTTTTATCGAAAATAGGAGGAATGCCGTCTGAAAAGAAGCTGAGTTCAACTAAAAACTTGAAATTTGCCCTTATTTTTTGAGTATTCCATCCGGGACAAAAAAAGTCTGACTGACACATGCGATATTTTTTCTTTTTCTTTCTCCTTTCTGCCTTCAGTTTAAACGCCCAGATTAATCAGGGTATGGTCGCGTATCTATCCTTCGACAAAGGCGATTGCGAAATCGGCGACGAGGCCGGCGACCCGGAAATCGAAGTTTTCAAACACGGCGATATGTACTGCGATTGTGGAGTTCAGGGCCGGTCGCTTCGCTTCGATGGAGACGACGACTGGTTTTTTCTTTTTGGAAAAAAAGTAGAAACTGCGTTTTCTACCGTTGACTTCTCCCTCAGTTTTTATTTCCATTCCTCCTCTATCGTCAACGAAAGTCAGGCGCTGTTTACCAAGCGCGTGGACTGTTCCACGGATCAGGCTTTTGCCGTCCGGTTTAATCCTTTTACTAAAGTATTGAACGTCGAATTGACGGAAAATTCCAATTTCAGCGGCTCTCTCAGCAAAGCGTTGCCCAATGGCTCCTGCTGGTATCACATCGTCATCGTGCGCAAAGGAGCTACGACCCTGCTCTACGTCAACGGCAGGGAGTTTGCGCAGGTCAACGCTCCTGTTAGCCAGCGGGTCAATATTTCAAATAGCGAACCGCTCACGGTAGGCCGCAGCAATTGCAGCTTAGATCGGGACTTCAAAGGGTTTTTGGATGAGATCAGACTTTACAATCGGGCGCTGTCGAGAGTGGATGTAGAAGATTTGTATGTACACCCCGACGAAATCGCTATCGGCAAAAAAGCCGTAGGTACCAAAGACACGACTATTTTTATCGGCGACGCCGTGCAGGTCAGCCTGACTTCCACCTGTGCCACCAATTTCCTGTGGTCGCCTGCGGCAGGCGTTAGCGATCTCAATATTCCCAACCCCGTTTTGACTCCTTCTTTTTCGACCACTTATGCGGTTAAGTTCTCATCTGCCGCCTACC
This sequence comes from uncultured Saprospiraceae bacterium, assembly GCA_964643005.1. Classification (GTDB taxonomy): domain Bacteria; phylum Bacteroidota; class Bacteroidia; order Chitinophagales; family Saprospiraceae; genus UBA6168. Next base: position 15,725 of record CAZXQI010000005.1, read on the forward strand.
CATGCATCAAAAACGATTCGCTTCGGATTACGGTGGTGGATCCTGCCACTTTGGACTGCAAGGATATTTTACTTCCCACAGCTTTCACGCCCAACGGCGACGGGCTGAACGACACCTATGGCATCAGCAATCCCTTCGTCGCCGGCGAGATACTTCTCTTCCAGATTTTTGACCGCTGGGGGAATATCGTTTTTGAAACCAACAACTCCCTCGATCGCTGGGATGGCTCTTACAGAGGGCAGCCTGTGAACCCCGGTGTGTTTCTGTACCGAATCAGATTCCGCTGTCAGGGTGTGGAGGATCAGCTCAGCGGCAGCGTCACGGTCGTTCGGTAAAGCGGAGGATTCCCTTCCGTCCTCAATTGAATGGATTGGCCAGAGCCGGATTGGTCGTGTAACTCGTATCCGTCAGGGTTTTTAAGAAGGCCAGTAGGTCGCTTTTTTCCTGGAGGCTCAAATGCTTGCCGCCCCAGTAAAGCGCCTTCATCAGGGGGTCAACCGTTTCAGAGTTTTGCAATCCCTCGCTGTAAAAATCAATCACTTCTTCGAGAGTAGCATAGCGCCCATCGTGCATGTAAGGGCCGGTCAGTTCAATGTTGCGCAAGGTTGGCGATTTGAATTTCCCCAGGTCGTAGGGATTGCCCGTTATCTCGCTTAGGCCTGCCTCTGGCTGGGCGCTTAGCGCATTGTTGTGGAAGTCGTTATCGGTGAACAAAATGCCGCCGTGGCAGTGGAAGCAATCTCCCTTTTCAGAAAAAAATAGCTCATAGCCGTTCAACTCCTCATCGGTTAGGAAGACGCCGCTGGTCTTGTCGAGCACCTGATCGTATTTGGAATTGGCAGAAACCATAGTGCGCTGGAATTGGGAGAGAGCCATGGCCGCCAGCTCGTATGTGATGGCGTCTTTTCCGAAAGCTTCGTAAAAGAGTCTGGGATAGTCGGGATGCCTTTGCAGCCTGCTCAAATCTGCCTGAAGAAAATCTCTGACCTCGAAGAGCATAATGTCCTCCAATTTGCCCTGTACCATTCCATTCCACAGGAAAGCGGTATTCCAGCCCAGATTGAGGTGTGGCAAGACACCTGCTGTGGATGTAAAAGAAACGGATTGGATATGACAGGTAGCGCAGGCTCTGGCGCTATCCCTGTCCAATATCGGATCGTAGTAGAGCATGCGACCCAGCTCCACCCCCTGTACCGTCATCGGATTGGAAGCGGGAATCTCGAGGATGGGAAACGTAGGGGGAATTTGCAACCGGTAAGCTTCCGGAGCATACTTCCAGTTATGGTCTGGTTCCACCTTTATGGGTTCTTTTTCACAGGCGGTTATGGCGAGAACCAGCAAGCCTGCCATGAAGCAAATATTCCAGATTTTCATTTTCTATTATTTTTAAAAAAATAAAAAAAACGGTGCAGGCTAAAACGCTTGAAGAACCCCGAACTGTCCGGGGATTCCTCTCGGCTTCCTCAGTTTTTTTCAACTGCACGAATGGTAAATACGTCGGCTCCGTTTTGCTTCAATACCGATTGGGCTTCCTGATTGGACATGATCATGGAGCCGAAGGTTTCAAAATCGTAAACGATGGGATTTTGCAGCCATTCATTCAAATCCATCTCTAAGCGGATGTCCCAGACGCCGCTGACGAGTTTTACAGGGCGGGGAAAGGACAAACTGATGTGGATGTAATTCTGGTTGTTTCCGGTAGCGCCGGTGTGGAGGTTGAAGTTTTTGATTTCTCCGGTTCCGTAAGAATCCCATCGTCCCTCAAATTTCATGTAGTGGTAGCCCTGATCGCCCGGCAACGGCCATTCCATGTTGATATTGGTCAGGGTGTTGGGAAGCCCGCCGTCCACATTGGTCGCCTCGTCCAATCCGAAGATGAAAGACAGGCTCTCGTACTCTTTATCGGGAACTTCTCCCATCGAAAAAGTTCGCGTATCCGGGTTTTCGATGTCCCGATAATGTACCGCTCTGAGTTCGTGCTGCGTACCGTCTTTGGCATGCAGGACAAAGTTGGAAGCGTAATACTTTAGACGAGTAACCTGAAATTTATGCCCTGCCGCACAGTCGTACCAGACCTCGTTCAGAATCAGCGGTTTTCCATCCACCGTCTGGTCAAAACTTAGTTGAACTAAGCCTGGATCGCTGTCTTTTTTACAGCCTGACAGCGATAGCATGACTAAGGAAACCGATAAAAAAATTGCGCAGAAAACAATTGTATTTTTCATAAGCGTATGCTGTTTTAGAGCTTAGACCATCGAGTAGTTTTCACTTTAAAATTAGCCTCTCTGAAAGCGGGGATTTATGAGTTTTCTCAGTACAGTTGGATGAGGATTATCCTTGATTACCTTTGTGAAAAGGGCTAAGCGCTTATCTGCATCTGTCTGGCTCTGAGATTTACAGCTATGAAAAAAGTTGGTCTTTTTCTATTCGCTCTGATTTTGTCTGCAATGGAGGGGAGGGCGCAGGCCGACTCCCTGACGAGCAATCCCGTTTCCCGACAATTTTTAAAAGAAGAGAGTTTCCAGCCCGAACTCAGAGCCATGTTGCAGTTTTGGTCGGCTTACACCATCGGCGAGAAACTGTTCGATGAATCCTCGCAGGCTTTCCGTGCGGTGGACGGCTACCTGAGTTTTTATCTGCGGCGCGCCCGCCTGTCGCTAAAGGGGAAGCCCTATAAAAACCTGAAATACAGCATCGTTTTTTCTTTTGATCAGGTCGGAGGAGATTTGCTGTCCAACAGCGTAGGCGCCACAAAGCCGTCCGGCCCAGCGGTAGGCCTCAGAGATGCCTTTCTCCAATGGAAGCTTTCACAAAACGAGCTTGCGCATCTCACGGGAGGCTGGTTTTCTCCGCAGGTATATAGAGAGAATATCAGTTCCGCCTGGTCGGTGAATTCTTTTGAAAAGGCCGTTTCTGCGAATTACGTCCGCGCCCACCTGACAGACCTGAAGTCGGGAAGAGCGCCCGGCCTGAACTTAGGAGGGCTTACAGCCTGGGAAGCGGAGGGGATGGGAAAGCTGGCATTGAACTATAATTTGGGCATTTTTACGCCGACCCTGGCAGGGTCTTCCATCGGTACTTCCAGGCTAAAACTCTCTCCTCTGATAGCGGGACGGGTTTCCCTTTCCTTAGGCGAACCCGAAATGAACGCCTACTCTTTGTCCTACAAGGAAAACTACTTTGGCCGGCGGAGGGGCTGCTCGCTGGATTTCAACTTTTCCCGACAGGGAAAGAACAACTTGTTTGAATCCTCCCGGGCTTTTGGCCCCGGCATATTGGTGAATGTTGGAAGCTTCAACTTTAGCGGAGAATGGGCCTGGCAGTTTCGGAGCGGGTACAGAACCACCGGAGCTAACGAGAGAAGAGATTTTACAGCCTCCGCCGCTACCGGGTATCTCCGTTCGGGGTTCAATTTCCCGGCGGGGAGGTTTGTGCTGGCGCCGACCATCATGCTCGCACACTTTCGGGGAGCTTTGGACGCCGTAGCTCAGGCAGACGCCGAAGCCGTCCGCATGGCCTCCGGCAGAGATACGGCGCTCGATTTTGGTTTCAACTGGTATCTCCAAGAAAACAGGCTCCGCCTGCTGCTCCATTATACCTGGAGGAAAGGAGACGCAGGCGCTGCGCCGAATGAGGCTGCAGTGAATTTGTATTTTATCCAGAGCGACGCCGGCGTCATTCACCGGGGCGACTGGCTGGGTTTGGGACTGAATGCCCTCTTCTAAGACTTAAATGTATAGATTTGCCGGCCTAAATTTAGAATTATGAAACTGCTGAAGACCCTGCTAACTATTATTCCTCTTCTGTCTGCCACTTTTTTCCTGCCGGGATGCACCGAAGGGAGTCCGGCAGAAACTACGTCGCCAGATGAGGAACAGATGGAAAACCCCGGCGCATCTTTGAGAGAAGATGGCGCCGATAGTTCTTTTGATTGGTCAGAGGAGGTGCGAATGTCGGCGCTCGACAAGGGGCTGTCCATTGTCGCCGCTGCCTTTGCGGCATTGAATGGCCGGCTCGCGGCAGCTATTGAAAAGGAAGGCGTTCCCGGCGCAATAGGCTACTGCAACCTCGTCGCCCTGCCCCTGTTGGACAGCTTAGCGGAAGTGCATGGAGTCTCCGGCATCCGGCGGGTCAGTTCCAAAGTGCGAAACCCTATTGATATTCCGGCGGGCTGGGAAATAGCCGCTTTAAACGATTATGAAAAAGCTGAAGCAGAAGGACGGGAATTGAAGCCCTTCGCCAAAAGATTAGATGCAAATACCATCGCCTTTGCCGCCCCCATTAGAGTGCTGCCCAATTGTATGAAATGCCACGGCGCAGTTGGACAGGACATAGCGGGTAGCGACTACGAAAAAATACTGGCGCTCTATCCTCGGGATCAGGCCGTCAATTACAAAGAGGGCGAACTGAGGGGAATGTGGAGCATTATTTCCCGGGAATAGCCGGGTTTACCGACGCCTGCGAACTGGCCGGAGCCTGATTAGCGGTATCCTTGTATTCATATCAAATGATGTCGCAATCCTCCCGCCCCATTTTACCCATTATTTATTTTTCAAAAATTTTTTAAAAAAACTAACCTGGACAGACATGTCGAAAACTCTTTTACTCAGCCTGCTTATCATCGCCTTTTTAGCCTACAAATATTATACGGCCAACCATCCAAAGGGGTATCAGCATTTGGATGCTGCGGGTTTTAAAGAAAAATTGTCCCAACCCAATGTCGTCGTTTTGGATGTGCGCACGAAAGAAGAAATGGCACAGGGCAGGATCAAAGGCGCTACCAACCTCGATTTTTACGCCTCGGATTTTGGCGCAAAACTCGACAAATTGCAAAAGGACAAGACCTACCTCGTTTATTGTCGCAGCGGCAATCGGAGCGCAAGAGCCTGCTCATTGTTAGCAAAAAAGGGCTACGAAAGCATTTACAATTTAAAAGGAGGATACCTTAACTGGCCGGGGTAATGATGTGCGAGGCCGACTTTTGGAATCAGAATTTTGGAAGGTGTCCTGTAGGTCTGGCTTTTTATGAGGAGCAGCTTTTAACTGAATCTCCCGCAGTTTGTTTGCATCCGGAGACCTGAAGATATTTTCAAAAAGAAACTGAAATAATGACCACCGTCCAGACTGCTACTCAATTTTACAATTTTGAACCCCGCCTGGTGGAAGACATTGAGAAAACCGGAATCCTGAAAAAGTTGGAAGCGGGAGAGGAGTTGATGCGTCCGGGCATGTACGTGCGGTACATTCCAATCGTCCTTTCCGGAAGCCTTAAAATCTTGCGGCAGGGCGAAGACGGGAAGGAGACTTTTCTCTACTTCATCACAAAGGGCGATACCTGCGCCATGTCGCTGACCTGCTGCACCGCCAACCGACCCGGCAACGCCCGAATTGTGGCGGAAGAACCCACTGAACTGACGCTTATTCCCGTTGAGAAATTAGACCACTGGATGAGCCTGTACCCATCCTGGAAGACCTATGTTTTTCAAACTTACCAGCGCCGCTTTGACGATATGCTGGAGGCAGTGGACAGCCTGGCCTTTCGCAAAATGGACGAGCGGTTGTGGCGACTTTTAAAAAAGAAAGCGGCTCTACAGGAAAAGCGCTACGTCTATGCCACACACCAGGAATTAGCCGAGGAATTGAGCACCTCCCGGGAGGTGGTGACCCGTTTGTTGAAAAAACTCGAAAACATGGGAAAGATCAAAACTTACAGAAATCGGATTGAACTGATGTTGAAAAGCTCGTGAGGCTTATCTTGCCGGCGGGTCTTTTGAATGCGGCGATGAGGCAGACCAGGCCGAAAGCTTTTGTCAAATTCCTGACAGGTTAACGAAATCAAAGATGATTCGCAACATTTCTTTAGGAGGAGAAAGTCTTAAATCTTTAAATTTGCGGTTCTAAACAAAGGTTAATAGCAATTTAAGATAGATTGTTTTCATTTGGTTTTTTTTAAGTGATGGAGGATAGGTTTCTGTCCTCCTTTTTAAATACATTTCAAAAAGAAATCCATTACTTTGCACCTTCAATTTGATACGCTGAAATACAATTGCCGACAGGCTTTTTAAGATAGATTGTTTTCATTTGGTTTTTTGGGGTTAATTCAGGGCAGCAATTTTTTGCTACCCTTTTTTGTGCGCTTACGCATACCCCATACAACCTGAGAGTTAAAGCCCTTCATAAGCCGGCTGGCGGGAATCCTTAGTCCCAGGCGGGGGGGCTGGGTGAGCGGGCAATGGAATGGAAAGCCCAAAGGCTGAGCGTAATGCGGTAGCCGTAAACCGTGTCGGTTGAAATAGTACCTCAAAGAATACTGTCCAGGGCGCCAACTTGCGGAGTGCGATTTAGATTTAAAAATGGCGGTATTGTAGTCCGATGAGCCTTAGCTGATTCATTAAACTGTTGGGTCAAATTTCGATGGCTGTTTCACTAAGGAAGGGGGCGACTTTTTTCACTCATACCTACTGCCTAAATTTTGGGAAGTAGCTCAACGAGCATTGGATAAGAGAAACTAACAGCCATAAGTTTTTACACCTTCTAAGCCGTAAGTTTTACCCAGTTGTGTAAATTTGTGTGGGTGCGGAGGAAGCATAGCGTTGGTTTTTGCTACTCAAACCTGGGTTTCTTCCTGCTTTTTTCAAAAATGCCCGGTAGCCTGATCTCCTATTTAATTTTTGCTGCCGGGGTCTTTCTTTTTTATAAAAATCCCTTCCCACGTAGAAATATCCCCGATCATGGATTCATCCGAAAGAGATTTAGATCAATTAGCCGAGCGCCTTTCCGAGGAATTGTCTTATGACGAACTTCAGTTAAATGAATTGGGCGCCTCCGTTTTTCAGACAGCAAAGCTGATTGAAATGAGAGGGCGATACATTGAACGTTTGGAGCAATTCGATTTCTGGCAAAAGATTTTGATGAACGCGGCGCTCTGGTCTCCCCTGCTGATAGGCCTTGGCGGCGCCTTCCTCTGGTTGGGGATGGCGAGGATAGCCTGGTTATTTCTCACAGCCTTCCCCGTTGTGCTGATGGCGTGCTTAGCCGGCGTTTTTGTAATATACCGCCAGTTTGGCCTCCGCAGGAAAATCGAGAACTGGTTGGAGGAAATTGAAGCTGAATTATCGAAAAGAAAATCTAAGACCTGAACCCATTCCATCTCCCTGACTAAATCGCATCTTTTCTTATTTTTGCCCCCGTTGCCGAAGAAGGCAAAGGATTCAGTTTATCCTCTTCATCCCCATGTCCACTATGGATTTTAAATCGCAAATCAATCTGGAAAAGCTCCCCCGCCATATTGCCATCATTATGGATGGAAATGGACGATGGGCCAAAGAACGAGGCAGGCCCAGGGTCTTTGGCCACCGAAATGGCGTAAAGGCCGTTCGGGAAGTATCCGAAGGATGCGCCGAATTGGGCGTGGAATACCTGACGCTCTACGCATTCTCTACCGAGAATTGGAAGCGCCCGGCTATGGAGGTAAGCGCCCTGATGGCTTTGTTGGTGGAGACGATTAAAGATGAAGTGAAGACCCTGAACAACAACAACATCCGCCTACAGGCCATCGGCGACGTCTCCAAACTGCCTTCCAAAAGCTACAAAACCCTACTGGAGGCCATCGCCGAGACCCGGCACAACAGCAGGATGACGCTGGTACTCGCATTGAATTACAGCGCCCATTGGGAGATAGTGGAGGCCGCCCGAAGCCTGGTGGAGAAAGCTCAGGCGGGAGAAATTCGACCGGAAGATATAAATGAGACCGTCTTCTCCGATGCCTTAGCTACGAAGGGTATGCCGGATCCGGAACTGCTCATACGCACCAGCGGGGAAAACAGAATCAGCAACTTCCTGCTCTGGCAGATCGCCTACGCCGAATTGTACTTCACCCCTGTCCTGTGGCCGGACTTCCGAAGAGAGCATCTCTATGAAGCAATTGTCAACTACCAGACCCGGGAGAGGCGCTTCGGAAAGATTAGCGAGCAAATCGTAAAAAAATGACGGATTAGATTTTCCAAATCCGTTGTATATGCGGTATGATTTACTTTTCTAGTACAACCTTTTGCTCATTTGAAATACTCTTTGACCGCAGTAGTACCCAATACTCTACAATTTTTTACCTCTTTAACAGGCGCTTTTGATAAAGCTGCGTTTCTTTGCAGCCCCTTTGAAAAGCAGGCATTTAGCATGATGAAATTTATTTGGAACATTACACTCTTAGCCGGTCTGGTCTTAATGGCTAACCAGCTTGTTGCACAAAGCGAAACAGATACCATCCCTCCCATTCTGGATTATTCCAAATCACACGACTACGAAATTGGAGGCATAAAGGTGACGGGAGCAAAATTCAGCGACCCCGCCGCCATTATTTCTATTGCGGGATTTAGAGTGGGCGACCGCATTCGCATCCCCGGCGGAGACATTCCGCGCGCGCTCAAGTCCCTTTGGAAACTGAGCTTGTTTACAGACATCCAGATATTGAAGGAGAAGACAATTGGAGATGTTATTTTTTTAGAAATAATCGTTCAGGAGCGCCCCAGACTAACTACACATTCTTACAAAGGGGTTAAAAAAGGACAGCACGACGACCTGAATGAGCAGGTGAACAAATACCTCATCAAAGGTGGAATCGTAACCGACGCCACCAAAGCGAACGCCTCCAACGCCATTAAAAAATATTTTATTGATAAAGGGTATTACGACGTCAGCGTCAAAGTGGAGGAAATCCCCGACTCCTCCCGCATCAACTCCATTCGCCTCGTTTTCGACGTTGACAGAGGACCAAAGGTGAAGATTGAAGACATCACCTTCTCGGGCAATGACCATGTGAAAGATCGCAAGCTTCGCAGCCTGATGAAAGACACGAGACGCAGGAAACGCCTGTTGTCTTCCTCCAAACTCATCCGAACCAAATACGAAGAGGACAAAAAGAAATTGATAACCTATTACAACAAAGTCGGCTTTAGGGATGCGCTTGTATTGGGCGACAGCGTCTGGCGGGAAGAAGGCGGCAATCTTCGCGTCCACATCAATATGTACGAAGGCAGCCGCTATTTCTTCAGAAATATCACCTGGAAGGGGAATTCCATTTACGATTCCAAAACTTTAGACAATATCCTCGGCATCAACAAAGGCGATGTGTACAACAGCGAGTTGCTCGAAACCAGGCTCCGCTTCAGCCAGGATGGTCGGGATGTCAGCTCTCTTTACATGGACAATGGCTACCTGTTTTTTAACGTGGATCCCATTGAAGTGGCTGTAGCAAAAGACTCCATTGACTTGGAGCTGCGCATCTTTGAAGGGCCTCAGGCCACCATTGACAAGATTGTCATCAAGGGCAACGACCGAACGCACGAGCACGTCATTCGACGAGAGCTATTCACCGTCCCCGGGGAGAAGTTCAGCCGCTCGGATATCATCCGCTCGCAGCGGCAAATCATCAACTTAGGCTACTTTAATCCTGAAAACCTGGGAATCAATACGCCGGTCAATCCACAGCGGGGCACCGTAGATATTGAATATACCGTAGAAGAAAAGCCTTCCGACCAGTTGGAGCTTTCCGCTGGATGGGGCGGAGCGGGAAGGGGCGTCATCGGCACGCTTGGCGTCGCCTTCAATAACTTTTCAGCTCGCAATATTTTTAACAAATCCTCCTGGAGTCCCCTGCCGCAGGGAGACGGCCAGCGCCTTTCCCTGAGAGCGCAGACCAATGGCCGGTTTTATCAATCTTATAATATGTCCTTCACGGAACCCTGGTTGGGAGGTAAGAAACCCAACTCGCTGACGGTTGCAGGCTTTACTTCCATTTTTACAAATGGATATAACCGCAACAGTGAATATTTTGGAAGGCTGACAAATGGCGGAGTGACGGTAAGCTTAGGCACGCGCCTCAAGTGGCCCGATGACAACTTCATCTCTTCCACGGCGCTGAATGTCGAAAATATCGGCCTGGAAAATTACGTATTCAGCAGCCGGGGTCTGTTCCGGACGGATAGGGGAGAAACGGTGTCCGAAGGTAGTTTCCGGAACTTTAGCATCACGCAGACTATCGCCAGGACGACGATCAACAACCCCATTTTTCCGCAGGACGGTTCCAGAATCTCACTGTCTATGCAGTTGACGCCGCCTTATTCCTTGTTTTCCAATAAGGATTACAGCAGCCTGAATCCGAACGACCGATATCACTGGTTAGAGTACCACAAGTGGAAAGTCAACGCAGAATGGTATCAGACCTTAGTCGGCAAATTGGTCGTCAAGGCGGAGGCGAAGTTTGGATTTATAGGCGCTTATAATAAGAATATCGGCGTGTCTCCATTTGAGCGCTTCCAGTTGGGAGGCGACGGCCTGAACAACCAGCAATTCGGTTACTTCACCGGCACGGAGATCATCTCCATGCGCGGCTATCAGCCCGAGGACTTTGAAAACAACCGCTTCAACGAAAACACCAGGAGCGACCTCAATGCGACTCCGCTCTATCAAAAGATAACCTTAGAATTGCGCTATCCGCTTTCTCTGAACCCGAGTTCCACGATTTACCTGCTCACCTTTGCGCAGGGTGGCAACGCCTGGAAACGCGCTCGCGACTTCAATCCCTTCGACATGAAGCGCTCTGCCGGTCTTGGCTTGCGGGTCTTCCTGCCCATGTTTGGCGTACTTGGCTTTGATTACGGTATCGGCTTTGACAAGCCGGGAGAGAAGTTCTCCGAATTGGCGAAGTTCAATATCATCCTCGGCTTTGAACCCGAGTAAACGGAGTGACTTTTTTTTAAAACTACCTTAAAGAATGCGGTAATCGCCTCGTCGGTAAAGCCAAAAGCGAGGCTTTAAAACCTTAGCGCTAATTATAACTATCAGATATTCAGTTGCTTCTTCTGATCTATGATGTATTCGGAAGTCCGCATGGACAGCGCTAAGATAGTCCAGGTACAGTTTTTATCTCCCTGTTGAACGATGGGGCCGCCGTCCGTTACGAAGAGGTTTTTTACCTCGTGCGACTGACAATATTTATTCAAAACAGACCGCTTTGGATCCTCGCCCATTCTGGTAGTGCCCACCTCGTGGATGATGCGCCCCGGCGCTTCCAATCCGTATTCTGTCTCCGGCCCCTGAATGCCCCAGGTGATGGTAGCTCCCATGGCGTGCATCATTTCCTGGAAGGTCTCCTGCATGTGCTTGGCCTGCTTTATTTCGGCGTCCGTCCATTTGTAGTGGAAGCGCAAAACGGGAATACCCCATTTGTCCACCACATTTGGGTCTATTTCGCAGTAATTTTCCTTAAGCGCTAAGGCCGTTCCCCGCCCTGCCATGCCGACGCTCATGCCAAAGAAACGGCGGTAGTCGTCTTTGAGCCCCGCTCCATAACCGCCGGCCTCTTTCATCCCGCCATCGCGGGTAGGCAGCGCGCCGTTCATTCCCTGAATTCCGAAGCCGAAGCCATAAGCCGGCATGCCCATGCCGCCCCAGTATTCGATGTGATAGCCTCTCGGGAAGTCGAGTTTTTCCTTTTTGTTGTCGAGCCACCAGGGAGAATAAATATGGACGCTGCCGACGCCGTCTTCGTTGTAGCGCCTGCGATCCACCAATTGCGGGAGATATCCTCCGATGGCCACTCCCGTTGAGTCGTGCAGGTATTTGCCCACCACGTCGCTGCTATTGCCGATGCCGTTGGGATGGCGCGCAGACTTAGAGTTGAGCATAATCCTCGCCGAGCTACAGGCGCTGGCGGCCAGGATGACGGTTTTTGCTTTTACCTGATATTCCTGATTGTCTTCTTTGCTCACGTAAGAAACGCCCGTGGCCAGTCCCTCTTCGTCGGTGAGCACTTCCCGCACCATGGCGTTGCATACCAACTCGAAGTTGTCGTTCTTTTTGGCTGGAATAACTAAGCAGGAAGAGGAAGAAAAGTCTGCGTAGATTTTGCAGGCGCGGGCGCATTGTCCACAGTAAAAGCAGGCGTGCCGGTCTGGATTGTCGGGCAGGGCTTCGGTCAGGACGGAGCCGCGACCGGGAATCACGGGAACGCCAATCTTATCGCCTGCTCTTTTGATAAATAACTCGTTGAGGCGGGGCTTTGGCGGCGGCAGGAAGATGCCGTCCGGGTCGTTCTCGAGGCCTTCCATTGAACCATAGACGCCGAGCAGCCGGTCAATCTTGTCGTAATAGGGCTTGACGTCGTCATAGGATATGGGCCAGTCGTCGCCGATGCCGTCGTAACTTTTTCCTTTAAAATCGCGGGGGCCGAAGCGCAGCGAAATGCGCCCCCAGTGGTTGGTTCTCCCTCCCAGCATGTGCGCGCGAAACCAGTCGAATTTAGTATTGCCTTTTTTGGTGTAAGGCTCGCCGTCAATTTCCCAACCGCCATACGCCGCATCGAAATCTCCGAAAGGCCGCAGCGTGCCGGCGCCCCGGCGCTTAGACTGCCAGGGCCATAGCAACTGGTGAGAATGGATAGCTGGATCGTAATACGGCCCGGCCTCTAACATCAGTATTTTCATTCCTGCATTGGCGAGAACATAACCGGCCATGCCTCCTCCTGCGCCGGAACCGACTATCACAGCGTCGTAAACGGTTGGATTTTTCTTGATTTGAAAATTGCCCATTAGAGAAAGGTGTTTTTCTTATTCCCAAAAAACTAAAATACGGCTGAAATGTAGGGACAAATTTTACTTAAAGGAAATCCAATAGAAATTAGATGAAAATTCCTTTAAGTGAATCTAATAAAATCTCTATGCGGTGGCTGAACCGGTTACTTTGTGCAGATAGAAGAGAAAGACGGTTTAATGATTTGCGTCTCTCAATACCCTTTGCAGCGTAGTCTCCAACTCCAATTCAGTGGTCTCGCCCATGCGCTTGTACACGATGTTTTTCTCCGCATCAAGGATGAAGATGCGGGGATAAGAGCGCAGATTGTAGAGGGAGGCCATGCCGGAGCGCCGCTGTGGATCAACGACGGAATACCATTCTGCGGGCATTTCCCTGGTGTCGTTGAATTCCCAACAGTCGGGAACCTGCTCGCCCATTTTTGCGCAGACGGACATCACTTTTAGATCCTCGGGCTTAAAGCGATTATAGACTCGCTTGACGAGCGGCATCTCCCGCTTGCAGTGGGAGCAGTCGGGTAACCAGAATGTGAGGATGACGCAGGGCGCCTGAATTTCGTATAGGCTGACTGGATTGCTGTCGCGGTCAATCACCTGAAAATTCGGAGCTTTTTTCCCGACAAACAACTGCTCTGCGCGGTCTGCGTCCGAGATCATCCGCTGCTTGTCTCCAGCCGATACCCAGGGTGTTTTCCCCGTTTCAACGTATTCCCGAACTAAGTAAACGAACACCTCGTCCGTGCGGAACTGGCTCATGTGTACGAGCGAGTTGATCAGGTATTTCTGGTAGTATTGCAGGCCTTCGGGAAAAGCCGACAGACGCTCGAAAGTCTCATCCAGCAGCGTTTTGAGCGTGTCAGGGTCTGGAGGCGACAAAGTAAAAAGGTAGGAGTCGGTGGCGTTCAGCCATTGGACGTAGCGCAGGAAACCGGGCTGGCTGATGTCCATTTGGTCAAAATAGTGCCGGCGCTGCCAAAGCCAGCGCTGCTCATTTTCTTCCTGCCAGTTTTTGAATTTGCTCTTGGTCGGAGGAGGTATGGGCAGGAGGGTTTGGGCAATTAACTTAGCCGTCAGCGTGCCGGGGGCTTTCTCCATAAATTCATCCTGAAACTGTCTGAATGTCTCTTCCGCTTTTATGCGTTGGCGGAAGGACGGCTCATCCTGCCGATATCGCCAGGTGTTGATATCGTCTTCGAGTTGTCTTTGCGCCGTCTCCAACTCGGTCAGATAGCGATAAAAAAGTTCATTTTCCGGCGACCTTTTGATGCGGGCTGTGGCGTATGGTTTTAGTGCGCTGGTTTCAATTTCAAACTCCCGCTGACCATCTGCCAGCCAGCACTGAAAATACTGATAACTGGAATTTTCAGCCCGCTTGAAAATGATGGCGTACATGCCCTCCGGCATTGGATCGGAGCTTTTGAGACGGTAGGTTCCGTCGGCATTTTTTAGCGCAAAAAACTCGGGAACGGATCGCTTTCCGAAGGTGTGCCCGAACCAGAGTGTGTCGTAATTGAGGCCGCGGAGGTTGACGAGAATGTCGCAGCCATCCTGGGCTTTTGACATTTGGAAAAGGGGAAAGAGGAAAAGGATAAAGAGGATTTTTTTAAACATGCTTTCGTATTTTTTGAAAATAGAACGAGCGCTTTTTAGGAGCTATTCAAAATTTGCAAACAGGGAATCCCCAAATTTTACGCCGCAAATTTGAACGCCGCTCTCCGCTCTTCTTGTATAAAACAATAGCTAAGTCTCCTGATTTTGCCGCGGAAGGACTCAATTTGTCCCGGGCCTCAGGATTCGTCGGATCTTGCCGCCGGCTCATTTTTAAATGCCACGGTGCGGTGTGGATAGGGGATATCAATGCCTTCGGCTTTAAATCGCTCTTTGATACTCTCCAATAGATCGCAGTACATAACGTAAGCGTTGTCGGAATTAGCCGCCCAGGTCCAGGCGCGTATATTGACAGACGACTCGTCGAGGCGATTGAGGCGGACTACCACCTCCGGACTGCCGTCTTTTTTCTGCCTGGGCGTCCTATTGTCAATGCGGAGCGGATGTTTGAGTATTTCCTGTTCAATGATTTCTTTGGCTTTTTTAACGTCGGATTCATAGCTGATTCCAAAGTCGAGCGGACGGCTGGATTTATTGTCCACCAAATTGGAATTGATGATGATCTGGTCGTTCACCATGGTGTTGGGCATGACGATGCGCCTGTTTTGAAAATCCCGAATGACGGTATGGCGAAGCGTAATGTCCTCAACCACCCCTTCCAGCGTATCCTTTACGATGATTTGATCATTGATGCTATAGGGTTTAAAAATGATGATGAATACCCCGCTGATGATATTGCTCAACGCCGACTGGGAGGCAAAGCCGACCGCTGCGGCAAGGATACCGGCCCCGGTCAGCAGCGAGTTGGAGAGTATCCTCAAAGGCTCGATGCTGTAAATGGCATTCCCCACGCCTACGAGATAGATGATCGCCGTCAGCGTGTGTTTCAGGAATTTGTACCTGGTGGGGTCGCTTCTTAAAACCAGACTCGATTTCAAAATGAAGCGGTCGAAAAATCGCTGAAAAATATAAGCGATAAACGCTGTAAAAGCTACGATGATGAAGGGCGCCGTAAACGGCGTCTTTAAAAAGTGTAGAAATTCCACGTCCTTGTTTTTATTTTTTTTGAAAAAAAATTGAAAGAAAAGTGTTGCGAAAATAGGAACTTATCTTTTTTCAAAAACTGAGGAAAATAACCGGCCTGCTCTAATCAGTCGCCAAAGCCTGAAAAAAGCAGCTTTACAATGCCTTTGCTTTTGCATCGTTTGAATTGTCCTATTTTTGAGGCTGCTGCCAACTTTTGGCAATTGTTCTGTGTCTTAATCTACGCACCTCGCTTTTTGAATGTTGTGGAATAGAAAGTTGCCCGGCGTCTTCCCATGCCTGCGAAAGATGGGACTAAATGACGGGACAGCGTCGAAAGTCATTCTCAGTACCTGGATCAACTTTGAATCATCAGAATTATGCAAGTAAAATATTTCATGGCGGCTGTAGTCGCTCTGCTTTTTTCGGTGGCGCTGCCGGCGCAGTCTATGCAGGATACCAGCCTCGTACAATTTTCGGGGATGATCCTCGATGGAAGCACCGCCGACCTCATTCCGGTTCCGTACACCAACGTCATCGTTAAAGGCAAATCGCGGGGAACTTACTCCGACTTCAATGGCTTTTTCTCCATCGTAGTAGAAAAGGGCGACGTCATTGAGTTTTCTGCCGTAGGCTACAAAGTCGTGGAATACGTCATACCGCATGATTTGAAAGACAACCGCTATTCCTTAGTGCAACTGATGACGCAGGACACCATCAACCTGCCCGAGACGGTCGTATTCCCCTGGCCGAGCAAAGAGCATTTTAAATTGGAATTTCTCGCTATGGACGTCACCTCGGAGATGAGGGAGCGCGCCTTGCGCAACGTGGCGAAAGAGACGCTGGAGCGCATGCGCAGCACCGTGCCTTCCGTCGGCGCCGAGCACGCCAATTACTACCTTCGCCAGCAGGCCAGCAATTACTACTACATCGGTCAGCAGCCGCCCATGAATATCTACAATCCGGTGGCCTGGAAACAATTTTTTGACGCCTGGAAACGAGGGGATTTTAAGAAAAAAGATAAATAAGCCCCGCCGTTAATTGAAAGGCTGCTGAAACAACCGCCGCCTATTTTTAAAAATTCTCTTCTTCCTGCCCAGCTTCTGCAAGAGCCTTAAGCGCAATCCTATTCTATAGCATTACCTAATATTAGGTATTGCACTAACAAAATTTAGCTATTTTTAATGAAAGTTGCCGCGTAGTTAATGGCCTGTCATAAATTTGGTTGTCTAAACTAATTCTAAATAATAAAAGCAGGAAATAATGAACAGCCCTGTCACAGCAGTCGGAGAAGGTATCAGCGGCAGAATCCTACGGTTCACGGATGACCACATCGGCGGTAAATTGATGACGATGGGAGTTTTGCCCGGCAGCAAAGTCAAAGTCGTGCGTATTGCCCCCTTCAACGGCGGCTTCTACCTGAAAGTAGATGGCATCAACATGGTGCTACGGGTACGCGAGGCCGGCAGCATCATTATGACAATAGATGACATGAGTTAAACTACACACATCGGCTTGTAACCGGTCATCTCCCTGCCACCATCACAGGTGAAGAAGCATGAATACCATTGCGCTTGTTGGCAATCCAAATAGTGGGAAATCTTCCATTTTTAACCAGCTCACCGGACTTCGACAAAAAGTAGCCAATTTCCCTGGCGTTACAGTTGAAAAGAAAACCGGAAAAATGCAGTTGTCGGATGGGAATAGCGTGAAAATCGTTGATTTCCCCGGAACTTACAGTTTGTATCCTACCTCTGACGATGAACGAGTCGTACTAAATGTACTCGCCAATCCTAAAGACGAAAACTACCCGGACGCTGTCATTTACGTCGCCGACCTGACCCATCTGGATAAACACCTGCTTTTACTCACTCAAATCAAAGACTTAGGTCTGCCCTGTGTGCTGGCTCTTAATATGTCCGACCTGGCAGAAAAAGAGGGAATTCTGGCCGACTTCAATCAGTTGGAAGACTTCCTTAAAATTCCCGTGGGTCCCGTGAGCGGAAGGGTCGGCAGCAATATTGACCGCCTGAAGGACGAGGCCGCTTCTGCTCTTAAAAAGCTCAACGGCGCAGACGTGTTGTACCGATTTTCCGAGTCTGAACAAAATACCGCCCTTAGGATTCAGGATGAATTGAAAATTGGCAATCCCTACCGGGCCTTACTCGTCGCTCATCATTTCAAACGTTTGCCCTTTTTGTCAAATGGCGAACGGGAAACCATTGCCAGAATTTGTGAGCAGGAGGGCTTTCAGGATATCCGCTACCAGATTTACGAAACGATGCAGCGCTACCAGATTTTCACGCCCGTCGTTCGCAGTTCCATCTCCAAAGCCCCTGAAAAGAGAACCCTTACAGACCGCTTAGACGCCGTTCTGACCCACAAGATTCTGGCGCCCATTCTCTTTTTCTTTGTCATGTTTTTGGTCTTTCAGGCCATCTACGCCTGGGCGGAACTGCCGATGAGCTGGATAGAGAACGGCTTTGGCTCCCTGAGTAGAGCAGTCAATCAACTTCTGCCCGACGGCTGGTTTTCCAATCTGCTCACCGATGGAGTTATTACGGGTCTCGGCGGCATCATGGTTTTTATTCCACAGATTGCCATACTGTTTTTGCTCATCACCATTTTGGAGGAAGTCGGGTATATGGCGAGAGCCGTCTTTATTTTCGATAAACTGATGCAGCATTTTGGTCTGAACGGCCGCAGCGTGGTGGCGCTCGTTTCCGGCGGCGCCTGCGCCATTCCGGCCATCATGTCCACCCGAACTATCAGCAACTGGCGCGAGCGGCTCATCACTATCATGGTGACGCCGATGATCAGCTGCTCTGCGAGGATTCCGGTGTATGCCGTGCTGATTGGCTTTGTCGTCCCCCAGCAAAAGGTATTGGGCGTTTTCAATGCCCAGGGACTGGCTTTCATGGGGCTTTATCTGTTGGGCATCACGGGCGCCTTATTTTCTGCCTTCGTTTTTAAAAAAATAATTAAGGGAGGCGAGCCGTCCTGGCTGATGCTGGAACTGCCCCCCTACCGCATGCCCGTCTGGCAGAATGTATGGCTCACCATCAAAGAGAAGGTGCTCATGTTCGTCGTGGAAGCGGGAAAAATCATCCTGGTCATCAGCATTATATTGTGGGCTTTGGCCAGCTACGGACCGACCAAAGAAATGCAGCAGGCGGAGCAAACTGCCATAACTCAGGCGCAGCAGGAGTCCTTAGACGAGTTGGCCACAGCCGACTTAGTGGCGGCCTACAAAATAGAGGCTTCCTACGCCGGCCATCTCGGAAAATTGATCGAACCGGTCATCCGCCCGCTTGGCTTCGACTGGAAAATCGGGATTGCCCTCATCACATCCTTTGCTGCGAGGGAAGTCTTCGTCGCGACCATGGCGACCATTTACAGCATTGGCAGTTCCAATGACGAAGCCACCATTCACGACCGCTTAGCGCAGGCTCGCAATCCCGAAACCGGTGAAAAAGTGTACTCGGCTGCTACATCCATGTCCCTGCTCGTTTTTTACGTTTTTGCGATGCAGTGTATCAGCACCGTAGCCGTTGTCCGAAAGGAAACCGGCGGCTGGAAGTGGGCGACCATCCAATTCTTCTTCATGAATCTGTTGGCCTATCTGAGCAGTTTAGTCGTTTTCCAGGCGATGAGCATGACCTGACGAAGAACATTGAGGCTCTTCGCCTTTGCTTTTTTTTCCTATAAGCCCCCATTTATTCTTTTTGAAAAAAGGCCGATAGGATGTCGAAACATTCCTGCCTGCTTGGCCTTCGCTGCCTAAAACTTATATTTGCAACTGATTTAGAGAAAGGAACTACTGAACAAAAGCTCACAGTCTATGACTTACAACAACATCTTAGAGGCTATTGGACGTACGCCCCTCATCCGCTTGAATAAAATCACCAAAGATATTCCCGCCACCGTCTATGTCAAATGCGAAGGCTTTAACCCGGGCCAGTCGGCCAAAGACCGGATTGCCCTGCACATGATTGAAGAGGCCGAACGCAGCGGAAAACTCAGACCCGGCGCCACGCTGATTGAAGCCACGAGCGGAAACACGGGCTTCAGTCTGGCGATGGTGGCCGCCGTGAAAGGCTATAAATGCGTGCTGACAGTGACAAGTAAAATTTCCAAAGAAAAAATTGATTGCCTGAAAGCGCTCGGGGCAGAGGTCATCGTTTGCCCAAAAGAAGCTAAGCCCGACGACCCCCGCTCCTACTATAGGATGGCGGAGCGGAAAGCCGCCGAGATTCCCAACTCCTACTATATCAATCAGAATTTCAACTTAGAAAATTCCCATGCCCATTACCTGAGCACAGGACCTGAAATCTGGGAAGAAACGGAGGGCAAAATCACCTGCCTCGTCGCCAGCGCCGGCACCGGCGGCACCCTCTCCGGCACAGCGCAATACCTCAAAGAGCAAAATCCAAATATCCGAATCGTCGCCGTGGACGCTTACGGCTCAGTGCTCAAGAAGTACCACGAAACCGGCGAATACGACGAGAAAGAAATCTACAGCTATCAAATCGAGGGAACGGGGAAAAACATCATTCCCGCCAACGTCAATTTTGAGTTGATCGACAAATTCGTCAAAGTAACAGACAAGGACAGCGCTTTCCGCACCCGGGAACTGGCGCTTTGGGAAGGGATATTTGGCGGGTATTCCAGCGGCGCCGGTATTCAGGCAATCTTAGAAATCAAAGATGAACTCTGCAAAGACGACGTGGTCGTGCTCATTCTCCCCGACCACGGCAGCAAATACTTAGGCAAGGTATTCAACGACGAGTGGATGAAATTGCAGGGCTTCTTAGAGGAAGAACCGACAGCAGAAAAACAAACTTCCCCTCCTGCCGCCGCCCCTGCCGCCTGAGCATTTCAAATGCCTACAGCCATAGTTCAAAAATCATCGGCGGTCAGTCCGAGGTAAACCCGGACTGACCTTCTCCTTCGTCAAAAATTATTTGTGGGAACTTCACCCCGCGAAAAGTCGAAACTATCCCAACAAGCTCAGCAGCCTATTCTTCGATGATGGCGTCGTCAATCAATTCATCTCCATCGCCGTCTGCATCGTCGAAACCTTTGAGTTTGCCTTTTTCGGGCGCCAGATGATCCGGGTCATTTTCGATTTTCATCTCGCCGGCTTTGGGCTGCCCTTCTCTGCCGTGGTAGTCTCCCTGGGCAAACTTTTCAGCCTTGTCCCAGAAGCTGTCGTGCTTTCCCAATTCGCTTTCGCCCATGTCAATAGGCTTATCGGCAAACCTGGTGTTGTTGCCGCTGATTTTGTCTTCCAACTTTTGGTTGAGGTTTTTCATTTTGTCAATGAGACCGTCCGCCGTATTTCCGGCTTTGGCGGCTTCTTCGTTGGCCTTTTCGACCAGACTATCTTTTGCTTTCAGGATTTTTGAGCCGATATCGGAAGCCAGGTCTTTGGTCTTTTCGAGAGCTTCGCCGCCTTTTTCAAATAGCTTTTCACCGATATCCTGCGCTGTCTCGCCGAACTTGTCAGCCAGTTGGCCGCCGGTTTCTAAAACCTTTTTGCCTACTTTTTCTGAAAGATCGGCTGCTTTGTCCGCGACTTTATCCGACTGGGAGAGGATGGCGCCGCCGATTTTCCCAGCCTGGTCGCCCAATTTATCCGCTAACTGGCCGCCGGTATCCATCGCCTTCCTGCCGACGCCTTCCACGAAATCGCCGGCTTTGTGGAGACCTTCTTCCGCCCTTTCCTTTATTCCCAGTTCTCTTTTTTCAGCCAAAATATCGTCCATGACTTCATTGGAGGCCTTAGTTGTTTTTTCAGTAAAACTATCTGCCAGGTCTTTTGCTTTTGCTTTGGCAGAGTCTGTTGCATGCGCTACTTTGTCGCCTACATCGCCGGCCAGATCCGAAGCTTTGTCAAAAGCGCGGTCGGCTTTGTCCATGATATTTTTACCAAGGTCTCCGGCCTTTTCTTTGGCCTTTTGGAACATTTCGCCGCCTTCCTCCACGATATTTTTACCGAGGTCTCCAGCCTTTTCTTTGGCCTTTTGGAACATTTCGCCGCCTTCCTCTACGATATTTTTACCGGCTTCTTTCCCGGCATCTACAGCCTTGTCGGCAGCCGATTTGGCGACTGATTTTGCGCCAAACAATAGCTTTTTTAAATCATTTAAAATTGACATGTTTTGAGAGTTTTAATGCTTGGTCAATTAGTTCTCCCACAAATTGGGCAAATCTGAATTGTATTGAGAGATTACGAGCTTAGAGGCTCGCATTTATAACTTAAGTTTTAAAATCAGTTTCAATCGCCCTTCTAACCCATTTGAATAATCCGCATCAATTTTTTTGGGTCTCCTGAACTTCGCTTTTCAAAGCCTCCCGCCTGAAAGCATCTCTTGTCAACGATTGTTTGCCACAGTTTTTCCAATTGGCGAAGTTACCTATTCAGGCAACAAAACACGAAGCCTTTTTAAAAGTTCAGCGCTATGGAGCAGCCTGTTATAAGAAATTGGGGACTTCTAAGACCTGTTTAAAAATGTATAAATTTTCAATATTCAGGTTATGGGAAAGTGTCGCCCCGGAAAATCCCTTAATTTCGCTGACTTTTTTATTTTCCTTTTTTTTAAAAAATAAACCTCCATGAATCAGGACGCTTTCCAGAAGATTTGGAAAATGATTGGTCTGCGCTACAAATCTCATCCCTGGCACGGCATTGAGATAGGCGGGCGCGCGCCGGAAATGGTCACGGCCTTTATCGAAATCATCCCTTCCGACACCATCAAATACGAAATTGACAAGCGCACGGGCTACCTGAAAGTAGATCGTCCGCAAAAGTTTTCCAATATAGTTCCGGCTCTCTACGGATTCATTCCCCAGACTTACTGTAAGGAACAGGTGGCTGAATTTTGCATGTCCAAAATAGGCAGAGAGGACATCGTTGGCGACGACGACCCGCTGGATATCTGCGTGCTGACGGAGAGGGAAATTACTCACGGCGACATCATCGTTCAGGCCATTCCCATTGGCGGACTGCGCATGATTGACAACGGCGAAGCGGACGACAAAATCATCGCCGTCCTGCAAAACGACTACGTCTATGGACATATTAAAGACGTTTCCGAACTTCCCGAAGGCATCGTCAATCGCCTCAAGCACTACTTTCTGACCTACAAAGAATTACCCGGCGGCGGCAACCGCCAATGCGAAATCACCCACGTTTATGACAGAGAAGAAGCGCAGACTGTCATCGAAGCCAGTCGCAGAGATTATCAGGCGGTCTATGGCGATTTGGAGAACGTCATGTCGCTGACCCTCGTAGAGATGATGAACTTCGGCCAGAGGCAGCAGGAAATTTTAAAAACGCTTTGACAGTTTTCTCCTCGCCAATTTATACCCTTCCACCCAAAACACGCCCAACATGGCGGCTAACGTGCAGACTAAGAAGGCGGTCTTTCCAATGTGCTCAAAATGGAATAGCTGCCGAATAGCCGGCACGAAAAGGGTGGCCAACAAGATTAGAAAAGTCAGGAACACCATGAGCCAGATCAGCGGGTTCCGGTACTTCAAAGTTTCGATAAAGGAAAAGGTGAAAGAGCGATTGACTAAGGTCAGAAAGATATTGCTCATCACTAACATGGAGAAGACCATCGTCCGCACTTCTGTTTCGCTGTGGCCGGTTCGGGTAGCGAGGTAATAAACCGCGAGTACGGCCGCAGAGATGACCAAACCCTGAACCACGCTCAACGAAAGTTCCCGTATGGAGAGAAAGCTCTGGGACGGTCGCCGGGGCTTGACGCGCATGAGATTGCGCTCTGCCGGCTCGCTTTCAAAGGCGATGGAGCAGGTCGGCCCCATGACGAGTTCGAGAAAAATGACGTGGATAGGGCTGAAAATATTGGCGTACTTCCAATTGAGAATTAGCGGAATAGCCACGGTCAGGATGATGGGAATGTGGATGGACACAATGTAGGAAACCGCCTTTTTCAGGTTTTCATAAATCTTGCGACCGTGGGCGATGGCATCTACTATCCCTTGCAGGTCGTCGTTGACCAGCACGAGAGAAGCCGCCGCCTTGGCAATTTCGGTTCCTCGTTTGCCCATAGACACGCCGATGTGCGCCGCCTTCAGAGCCGGCCCGTCGTTGACGCCGTCGCCGGTCATGGCCACCACTTCGCCGTTGGCTTTCAGCGCCTTGATGATGCGCAACTTGGCTTCGGGAAAAACCCTGGCAAAGATGGTTGTGTCTTTCACCTCTTGTTGGAGTTCTTCCTCCGACAGACTCATGACGGATTCTCCCGAAAGAAAATGGTCGGAGTTTTTCAAATTGATTTCCCTCGCAATGGCCATGGCGGTTTCGGGATAGTCGCCGGTAATCATTTTCACCTCCATGCCGGCCTCGTAAAATTCGCTGACGACGTACTCTGCATTTTTCTTCGGCGGATTGAGCAGCGCCACTAAGCCCTTAAATTCCCAGATAAAATCCTCCTGTTTTGCGGGGATCTGTCCATAGGGCAAAGCGCCGCCGGCTACGCCCAACACCCGCAGACCCTCGGAGGAAAATTGCCGAGCCATTTCGAGCGCCCGCCGCCTGTCCGGCTCCGAAATTTTGCAGACTTCTAAAATTTTTTCCACGCTGCCTTTTCCCGAAATGATTAGCTCTCCCGAAGGACCCTCGAACAGGTGGGTCATCATCGGCGGGCGACCACTCAGCGGATATTCGTGGATCATCCGGTATTCGGTCTTCGGCAGGTTTTTGATATGCTCGTCAAAAAAGCTGTGGATAGCCTTTTCCATGGCGTCGAAGGGAACCGGCTCAGAAGCCCAGACGGCGTTTTTCATCAGTTCCTCCAAAGAGGCGGACAGCGGCTGTGTGCCGGCGCCGTCGCAGTCGCAAGAATCTGCGCTAACGGGGTCGTACAATTTCTTGACCGACATGCCGGCGTCGGTGATGGTGCCGGTCTTGTCGGCACAGATGACGGTGGCCGAGCCGAGACTTTCCACCGTCTGCGGCTGTCGGGTGAGGACGCCAAGGCCGGCCATTCTCGAAGCGCCGAGCGCCATGAATCCGCTGAAAGCCACGGGGATTTCCTCCGGCAAAATGGACATGGCGATAGTCAGGCCGAAGAGTAGCGAAGAAATGACCTCTCCCGATCGCCAGTAGTTGATGCCCCAGATGAGCAGAAATGCGAAGATGCCGGCCACCGCCATTTGCTGCACGAAGCGACTAATTTGCACCTGAAGCGGCGTTTTTTCTACCTGTATTTCTTCCAGCGATTTGCCTAAGCTGCCCAGTTCGGTGCGGAGACCGGTGGCGCTTACTCTGGCAAAGAAATTTCCAGAGACGAGCAGGGCGCCGGCGTAAACGGTATCTCCATCGCCTTTCACGATGGGGACGGATTCGCCGGTGAGGATGGATTCGTCAATGCTCAAATCGTGCGCTTCCAGGATAACGCCGTCGGCGGGAATGGCCTGCCCTTCTTCGAGGAGCATCACGTCGCCGGGGACGATTTCTTCCGCCGGAATTTCAGTCAAAACCTGATTTCTCAGGACTTTGACGCTAGGCTGAGTCAGCTTTTTTAACTTTTCCAGCGCGTGGTCGCTCTTGATAGTTTGGTAAAATGAAATGCCGGCCACTAAGACAATCGCCACGAGGAGGAGAATCCCCTCCTGATATTCGCCTAACAGGAAATAGATGACGCCTGCCGCCGCGAGGAGGATGAACATAGGCTCAAAGGCTACCTCCTTAAGGATTTTTAAAAAGCCCGACCGCTTTGATGCGAATAAAACATTCGCTCCGTGCTCTTTTCTCGCCGCAGCAATTTCTGCCGGACTAAGCCCCCTGAAAGTAATGGATTCGGGAATGGACGACATGCAGCTTTTATAAATTATTTAAGGTGATTTTTGAAAATGGCGAAACGAGCTGGAACCAGTCGCCTCCTTGTGAGCCTTCCAAAATTCCCTGCAAACCTAATCGGCTTATCGAAAATCTGACTATGAAAAGAGTTAAACTCTGGGAGGTGAATTTTTTTAGAATGCCCGCTTCTCCATTTATAGGACAAGAAGAAAGATGGGCTGTTTAGAAAGGGGTATTTTCATTTTTTCAAAAAAATAAAAAAGGCGCGAGGGAAAAGCCAGGAGGGATTTTCAGTTCCCGCTTTCCTTGTGAGGATTATTCTGCCCCGGGTATTTTCATTGAACAGGCCAAAACCTGACGGAGCCATTTTTCAAAAAAACAAAAGTGAGGGTGAAAGATTTTGGATAACAAAAGAAGGCTCAACTATTTTCTTTGAATTTATTTGAGGATGCGCCAGGGTCTAAAATGCTCAGCTAAAGGAGATGGTATAGGAGTAGCTCTGTGGTTCTTTTTGTTCAGGTTGCTTTGCGGAGGGGGGAGCGGAAGTGTAGTTGTAGCTCAGTTGCAAGGTCGGCGCCTGCTCCTTTACTATTGGCAGTCGAAAGTGAATCTGGATTTGTTTGTGGTACATGACGCGCAGGTTCCTCGGCTTTTCTACTTTGAATTTGAGCAGTTTTACTATTCGCACGGCCTCTTCGTCGCAGCCGTGTCCGAGGCTTGAAATCACCCGCGCCTCTTTCACATTACCCTGATGATCAACGTCGTATTTTATAAAAACGGTTCCTTCCACCTTTTGCTCCAGAGCCTCGGAGGGATAGCGCAGGTTGTCGGCGATAAATTTTTTCATGGCCTTAGGGCCTCCCTCGAAATAAGGCTGTCTGATAAAATGCTTGTCTTTAGCTTCTTTTCGCATGCGGTGGAATGTTGATGGGTTGCGGGATGAAGCCTTGTCGGCGCTTGGAGCGCCGACGAGGCTTTGCGATAATTATTTCAGCAGGTTCTTAATACGTTGGTATTCAGAATTGTTTCGGTCCTTTCCCGTGCAGCCCAGTTCCCGCGCTTTGGACTGAATCTTTTTAATGCGGTTGCCCGGGTCGGGGTGGGTGCTGAGGAACTCCGGCGGAGCGCCGCTTTTCCCATTTATTTTTTCAAAAAAGCCGGCAGCGCCGGCGGCGTTCAGGCTGGTGCTGCACAGATAAATGACGGAATATTCATCGGCCTGAGATTCGTGGTTGCGACTGAATTTCAGCGAGGCCAGGCTCAGCGCTATCTGCTCCAGCAGCCCCGGGTCGGTCTTGCCGGTGACAATCTGCCGCAGGGCGTCTATGCCATAGAGCTGAGTCATCTGCTGGGTGGAGTGACGCAGTGCGGCGTGTGCGATTTCGTGACCCATAACGCCTGCCAGCTGGTCTTCCGAATCTAAGTATTTGATGAGGCCGGTATAGACGTAGAGGTAGCCGCCGGGGACGGCAAAGGCGTTCAGCGTCTGGTCGTCGTTTATGATTTTTACCACCCAGGCGAAGTCGTCGGCGTGAGCTACTTTGCCCGTGCGCAACAGTCGTTGTGTAAGATTGCGGACATATCTGTAAACTTCTTCATTGCCCTTTTCGGGGAGCAGGGGAAATTGTTTGGTATCGCCCTCGATTTGCTGGCTGAACTGAAGCCCCAGCGCTTTGTCCTCCTCTACCGAGAACAAATTGAACCCGGCGCCTTTTTTCAATACGCTGCAACTCCAGAAGGAAGAAGCGTAAACAATGGCGAGTAACAGGATGATTTTTTTGGAAAACATAAATTCAGTTTTTTTAAAAAAAATTATGACGCAAACGAATCTGCAATTTTAATTATTGGTTAAAGGCAGCTTTCAGGCGGCCAAAGTTAGGGAGCTAAAACGTAAAATGACAAATACCCTTCGGAATGAATCTTGCCAGGTTCCGGCTCGTTTTGTCATATTTGCCCCTTATTTATTTTCAAAATAAAAAAATTTAAGATGAAAAATACGCGTAGTATAATCCTGCTTTGTCTGTTCGCTATCTTAATTTGCCAGGCTGGATTTGCCCAAAAACCTCGAACCTGGAACTCTTCAGATATTTATAGGGGAATCAAAAAACTGAACGTCCTCGGCTCCGTGCTGTATGTGGCCGCTCACCCGGACGACGAAAATACGCGACTGATTTCGCACTTCTCTTCCGGCCTCGGCCTCAATACCGCCTACCTGTCCATGACGCGGGGCGACGGCGGACAAAATCTCATCGGCAAGGAAATCCAGGAGCAACTCGGCGTCATTCGCACGCAGGAGCTGCTGGCTGCCCGCCGCATTGACGGAGGCCATCAGATGTTTACCAGAGCCAACGACTTTGGCTTCTCCAAAAATCCCGACGAGACGCTACAGATATGGAACAAGGACGAGGTGCTGGCCGACGTCGTCTGGGCTATCCGCAAATGGCAGCCCGATGTGGTCATCAACCGCTTTGACCACGAATCAGCGGGGAAGACGCATGGCCACCACACTTCTTCCGCGATGCTGTCCATGGAAGCCTTCGACTTAGCGGGCAATCCGAAAGCTTTTCCTGAGCAACTGAAATACGTGAACGTATGGCAGCCCCGCCGCCTTTTTTTCAATACGACCTGGTGGTTTTATGGTAGCCAGGAGAATTTCGACGCTGCCGACAAATCTAAAATGCTGATGGTGGACGCCGGCAAATACTACCCGCTCATCGGCCAGTCCAACAACGAAATCGCCGCCCAAAGCCGCTCCATGCACAAGTCGCAGGGCTTCGGCTCCATTGGCAGCCGGGGCGAATCCATGGAATACTTAGACCTGCTGAAAGGCGATTTTCCGGCCAATGCCGACGACCCCGGGCACTCGGGTTTAGCTATTTTCAACGGCTTGGATATTACCTGGTCCAGAGTGCCGGGCGGCATTCCGATTGGCGACTTGCTGAAAAAGATTGCCAAAGATTTCGACCATGAGAATCCCTCGGCCAGCGTGCGGCCACTGATGCAGGTTTACGCCATGATTTCAGCGCTGCCCGACAGCTATTGGAAACGCGAGAAAATGGGCGAAATCGAAAAAATTATCCCCGCCTGCATGGGGCTTTTCGTGGAGGGTCTGGCCAACGACTACTCCGCCACGCCCGGCCAGGAAATAGAACTTACCGTCGAAGTTATTAATCGCTCGGAGGTTTCCTGCACGCTTCAGGCTGTGCGCTACCTGCCCACTAAAAAGGATACGAGTCTGAATCTTGCTCTCCCATTCAATAAGGACTTTTCCTGGAAGACGAAGCTGACACTGCCCACCGACTTGCCCTATACCAATGCCTATTGGCTAAACGACCCCTGGAAATTGGGCATGTACACCGTTCGGGATCAGCGGCTGCGGGGACTGCCGGAAACGCCCCGCGAGTTTAAGTTGCAAATGAGTTTGCTGATTGACGAACGGCCCTTCGTCATGGAGCGGACGATAGTTTATAAAAGAGACGACGACGTGAAAGGGGAAGTCTATCGCCCATTTGAAGTGACGCCGCCGGTATTTGTCAATCTCCCGAAGGAGGTGTTTATGCTCACCGACGACGCCCCGCGCAGCGTGCCGGTAGTCGTCAAATCGGGCGCCCCCACCCTCAGCGGTCGCCTGAGGTTAGACTGTCCGACGGGTTGGCGCACAGAGCCGGAGTACATTGATTTTTACCTGAAACTAAAGGGCGAAGAGCAGAATTTCAGTTTTCAGCTATACCCACCCAAAGACGAATCAGAGGGAAAGATTTCGCCCGTTGCTATTGTCGGCGGACAGCGATACGGCAAATCATTAGTGAGCATTGAATACGCCCACATTCCCGTCCAAACGCTGTTGCTGAACGCCCAGGCCAAAGTCGCCAGAATTGACCTGAAAAAAGCAGGGGACAAAGTGGCTTACATCATGGGCGCCGGAGATAAGATTCCCGAAAACCTGCGAGAAATAGGCTATCATGTGGACGTGTTGGAGGACGCCGATATCACCTCTGAAAACCTGAAAAACTACGACGCTGTCGTGATGGGCGTCAGAGCCTACAACACGGTAGAGCGCCTCAAATTCTACCAGCCCCGCTTGTTGGAATACGTCAAACAGGGCGGCACGATGATCGTGCAGTACAACACGACCTTCTCCCTGACCGTCCCGCAGGAGGAGATTGCTCCCTACCACCTAAAGATTTCCCGCGACCGCGTGACGGTAGAGGAGGCGGAGGTGCGCTTCCTGCTGCCCGAGGACGAGGTGCTGAACCTTCCCAATAAAATCACATCGAAAGATTTCGACGGCTGGGTTCAGGAGCGGGGTCTTTACTTCTCCAATGAATGGGGGCCGGAGTTCCGAGCTGTCCTCTCTTCCAACGATCCGGGCGAGCCTGCCCGCGACGGCAGCCTGTTGGTGGCTGATTACGGCGAAGGTCATTATATCTATACCGGACTTTCCTTCTTTAGAGAACTGCCAGCGGGCGTGCCGGGAGCTTATCGTCTTTTTGCCAATCTGATTTCGATAGGGAAGGGAGACAGGCCTTAGACAGGGATGAGACTATATCTTTCACCTGTAGCTTTTGGGAATTTAAGGATGATAAGGAGTTTTAATTCCTTTTCCCAAGCGCCGGGAGAACCCGTTCCCCTCTTTTGAAAGGGCTAGGGAGGTCGTCTCGCCGGGAGAACCCGTTCCCCTTTTTTGGAAGGGTTGGGGGAGGCCGCCTCGCTGAGAGAATCACTCTTTCCTTTTTAAAAACTGTCAATAAGCGACAGGAAGTCCAACCCTGCGACTTGTATGTTTTGGGTAAGCCTATCCTTAATTTCCTCTGCGATAAATTACTTAGTTTTAGGTATTAGCAGGCCATGAGGCTCGTGCTACTTTTGTTCTTATTTAGATTTAGTAAAAACAATAAAATTCAAGGACACATGAAAAATGTAGAGCCGGCAGCTTTGGCTTATCCTGAATCTGCCACAGAGAAAAAAAGATTAGACCGCGAGGCTATACTCAGACTTTCCGGAACTTTTAAAGTTTCTTTTGATTTTGCAGAGACCTTCTCTCCGAATGCTGATTACGAGCGAGAGGATTTGTATAAAAATGGAGCGGTGGAATATGTTTTTCCGATTAAAAATGAGGATGACTTTATTTCCCTGCAACATATTCTGGTCATCAACGGCGTAGTGGTGGTCAAGCACTGGAGGCAGGACTGGATTTATGAGAATAGGGAGTTCCTTTCTTATTTTAAAGATAATACCTGGAAGAAATATTTCCTTCCCAAAGAAAAGGTAAAGGGAACCTGGACGCAGAAAGTTTATCAGGTGGACGACAGCCCCCGATATGAGAGTTTTGGAACCTGGCTGTTTGTGGACGGCAAAGAATTTTGGGAGTCGAACACCGACGCCCCACTGCCGAGGCGGCAAATGCACAGAAAAGACTACAATGTTCTGAACCGGACTTTTAGAATCGAACTTCGGGACAGTGGCTGGATGATGGATCAGGACAACCAGAAAATATACCGCGACGACCAGGGGAATGACCAACTCATCGTTTGGGAAAAAGGCTTTGAAGTG
The DNA here is from genome assembly GCA_964643005.1 of uncultured Saprospiraceae bacterium. Taxonomy (GTDB): domain Bacteria; phylum Bacteroidota; class Bacteroidia; order Chitinophagales; family Saprospiraceae; genus UBA6168. The sequence goes on from CAZXQI010000005.1 coordinate 46,328, forward strand.
ATGGAGCGCGGCGACTTCGACGTTTCTGCCGGAAAAAACTACTGGGAAAAGCACAAAGAAGTCTGGACGGATATCCGGGAAGCTTTCAAAACGGTGATAGCAGAGAATCAGGTCATTAAATTCAGGCAATCGGTGAGTGATAAACTGATGTACGATTATGTTTTTGACTTAGTCAAGAAGTTTGGAGGAGAAAATTATGACCGGCGGGAAGCTCAAAAAGGTATAGCCGAAATTATAGATTTATTTTTAGTGAGAGAATAGACTCCTGTTAACAGGGGAATCTATCGCTTCTTTTTTAGCCGCAAATGCAGGGAATGGCAGAGTTTAATCTTCAGCGTCCTCGCGTTCGCGGCTATTTTTTTGACCTTAAAAGAAATTGTACAAGGGGGAAAATGCCAGATGATAAGCAACTGAACGGGTCTGATCCCGATAGCATGAAAAGCGCAACAAAATATTATTCGCAATTTGATGGAGATATCACAGGCGCGCGATGACCGTCTTATTTCCCTTTACTTTTTGGCCGATAGCCACCTCGACTTTAGCGTTTAAGGGGAGGAAGAGATCCACCCGCGAGCCGAATTTGATAAACCCAATTTCGGCGCCCTGCGTGACGATGTCGCCTTCCTGAACGTAGTTGACGATGCGCTTGGCCATAGCGCCGGCAATCTGGCGGAGGAGGACTTCCTCTTCGCCATTGTCAATGACTAAGGTCGTGCGTTCATTTTCGCTGGATGATTTCGGATGCCAGGCGACGAGGTACTTGCCGGGATGATAGCAGAAGTAATTGATAGTGCCGCTGATGGGATTGCGGTTTACGTGGACGTTGGTGGGAGACATAAAGATGGAAACCTGAAGACGCCGATCGCCAAAGTATTCATGTTCCAGCGTCTCTTCAATCACGACGATTTTGCCGTCGGCAGGAGCGTAAATGGTATTGTTGTCGGCAATCAGAATCTCACGACTTGGGTTTCGGAAAAATTGCAACACCAACAGGAACAACACGAGTGAGGTAATACCTGCGATACCCAGCGTCTGCGGTGTAAGCCAGAAAATTAGTGCGTTCACTGCCAAAAGCACGAGGGCGAGCGTCAGCAGAATCTGGTGGCCTTCCTTGTGGATTTTCATGTCTTTCTTCTAATACGTGAATGAACGAAATTCTAAAGGATTTTAGATGTTCCCCATTCATATAAGGAAACAGGGTTTTAGCAAAGGGCAAAAGTAAGACTCTTTATCTTCATAAAAAAGCCCTGCCTTTAAATGGCTCGAGAGCTTTGCCTTTTTCCCGCTCCTTTATCGAAAAATAAAGCACAACTTCCTGATAAACAGAATATAAGGAAGAAAGCGGGGCGCCTAAGTTTTATTTTTTTGCCTTGTATTTGATGACTTCTGCCTTTTCTATGGTAATCAGTCCTCCGGATTTAGTTTGCTCAAACAATTGATCTACTACCTTGATGAACTCCCTGATTTTGTCTTCGGCGTCAACGATTTCGATGACGATAGGGAGGTCGGCAGACAGTTCAAAAAGTTTGGCCGTGTAGATTTTAGAGCTGGCGCCAAAGTCCATGATGCCCTTCGTCGCCGTGGCGCCGGAAAGTCACTGCTTTTTAGCTTCTAAGACGATGGTTTCATAAAGTGAAGCGCACCCGATTTTGTCGCTCTCTCCGATGAAGATGCGGAGCAGCGTTGCGCTGGAATTGCTTTCCATATCAAATGAGTTTTAGCGCAGAGTAGCCGGCGAAAGTTGCCATCAGACCTATTAAAACACTGGCAAGCACGTAAATGGTTGCGTAGCCCCATTGACCATCCCGCAACAGCTCGAAGGTTTCATTTGAAAATGCGGAAAAGGTCGTGAAGCCTCCGCACCCCCCCGTAGCAAAAAAAAGACGCCATTCGGGATTCATGCTGGTTCGCTCGCTCAGCGCAAATACTAAGCCTATGATAAAACAGCCGAGGATATTGACTCCCAGGGTTCCGTAAGGAAAGCCCGACAAGACCCTGAGCTGAATAAACTGTGAAAGCAGATACCGGAAAACCGTCCCGATAAAACCGCCCGCTCCTATTATCAATAAAATTCTCATCAGCTATTGTGAATAATTTTTTTTAAAAAAAATCTCTTTAGGTGTGGGAAGGCCGGTATAAGGAAATACGGCTTTTGAAAAATGGCGATATCTGGCAGAGCCAGCCGCAGGAATTTCCCCACTGAAATACAGCGTACGACTATAAAAAAGGATCTGTTTCAATCCTGAATTGGAAAGACTTTTAGAGTATCGCCTTCCAACAGGTATAGCTTTTCCTTCCCGATGAGGACTTTGCAATCCTCCGGCAAAGGCGCCGGTGTCGAAATAGGCTGTTCTATCAGCGCCTTGAGATGGAAAGCTCTCAACCTGCCTTCTTTGCAAAAAATGAGTTGATCGCCCAGCACCTGAAATTCATGCAGTCCCTGAATACTGATGGTCTTCAGGTACTGGCCAAAGGCGTCAAAAACCAGAATGCCCACGGCGGGGTCGTTTAAAAAAACCTGTTGCTCGCGCTCCGTGAGGAAGTCGGGGTGAATGGGGCTGTTGAGAATGAGGCTGAGGTCGCCGCTTTCTGCTTTTACTGCGCCGTCTAAGGCTAATTTTTTTAATCGAAAAGTCGCCTCGTCATAGACCCAGATGCGACCGTCGCCGGCCATCCCGATGGCGTGCACCCCGGACAAGCCCCATTGGAACAGATTGAACTGATCTATCGGACTCAGCGTCCGGTCGAGAAGTAGTACGCTCTGATATTCAGGAAAAAAAAGCAGCAGTTGGAAAGGGTTGGTAGCGTCGAGAAGGGAGGCCCTGCCTAAGGTTTTATTCGGATAGCGAAAAAGCTCCCGTCCTCGGGGATCGAACTTAACTAGCTCATTATCAAGAGTGACGACGTAGATATTTTGAAAATTATCCGAGGTAAAATTTTGGACCCGGGTCTGAGTCATTTCTACCGACTGGCTGATGGCCGAGGGGAAATGGCAGGAAAACAGGCAGCTCAGAGCGGCAAAAAGGCAAAAGGAAAAGCCCCCGTTTGCGGTGCGTTGTCTGCTATTTTCCAAAAACCTTTCCCTGTTCATTTTCAAAAAAATTAAGTTCGAGATGTTGCCCGTCGAATACTCCGTAAGAGTTAAACGTGAGCCAATCGCCTAAGTTAAGGTACCGGCTTTTGCCATTTTTTAGGAGGTAGTCAATGGGCAGGTGCCGATGGCCAAAAACGAAGTAATCTATGGGCGCAGTATCTAAATAGTCATTGCAAAACGAGATGAGCCGCTCGCCCTCTTCACCTCTGAATTTCGGGTCGGAGGGATTGGCTTTTCGACTCGTGTCGGAGAAAGAAGTCATCAGCGGAAGACCCAGATTTGGGTGGATTCGTTCGAAGAGCCACTGGCTGGCCGGGTTTGAAAAAACGGCTTTGATAAACTTGTAGCCGTAGTCGCCAGGCCCTAATCCATCGCCGTGCCCGATAAAGAATTTCCTGCCGTTGTACTCCCTGACAACAGGCTCGCGGTAAATCGGAATACCCAATTCTTCTTCTAAATAGTGGAACATCCACATATCGTGGTTGCCTGTGAAGTAGTAGATGGGCAAACCCTGATCCCGGAGTTCCGCTAATTTGCCCAATAGCCGGATGTAACCTTTGGGCGCCACCTTGCGGTATTCGTACCAATAGTCGAACACGTCGCCGACGAGGTACAGAATATCCGCATCTGCTGCAATCTGGTTCAGCCAGCGGACGATTTGCAGTTCTCGTTCCCGGCTCGAAAGGCGTCCTTCCGCCCCGAGATGAAAATCAGAAGCAAAATAAATTTTAGGCATTTTTCTCAGCTGGCTTTGGTCGAAGTGGAAAAGGAGATTCTCGCTCCGGCGCCGCTCAAATCTTTTCCATCACCGTCCCGCAGTGTTGGCAGGTGCGATTTTCTTTGGAAGACATAAAATCCTCAATGGCCGCCTTGATCTGACTGCCGATATCCTCTAACTCAAAGCCGGCTTCATAAATTTTTTCATTGCAGTTGTCGCAGAACCACATGAGCTTGTCAATTTCTCCCGGGCGGCGGTAGCGCTCAATGACTAAGCCGACGGTGTCGGCGGGGCGCTGTGGAGAGTGCGGGACGTGTGGAGGCAGCAAAAACATTTCCCCTTCTTTAATATGGATCGTTTCGGGCTTGCCGTCGTTGATGATTTTGACGGAAATATCGCCTTTGAGTTGATAAAAAAGTTCTTCGCCGTCTTCCCAGTGATAGTCTTTTCGGCCGTTTGGACCGCCGACGACCATGACGATGTAGTCGTCGTTGTGCAGATATATTTGTTTGTTGCCAACGGGGGGCTGGAGCAGGTCGCGGTGGTCTTCTACCCACTGCATTAGGTTAAAAGGTTTTGCAATTGCCATAACTATGTTTTGTTGTTTGAAAAATTTTTACCTTGCGTTAGCAGATTTAGGGTCGGCCACACTCGGTGAAAATACCATAAGATGCACTATTTTAGCCAAAATTTTGACAGCTTATGAATTTGGATTTAAAAGGAAAAAACGCCCTGGTAGGCGGCAGTAGCAAGGGAATCGGGCGGGCAGTTGCCATCGAACTGGCCTTGCTGGGAGCAAATGTAACGCTTGTTTCACGAAGTACGGAACACCTGCATTCGGCGCTGCCGGAGTTAGACACCTCGCTGGGACAGCGCCACAATTTTCTGGTGGCTGATTTCACGAACAGCGACGACGTCCGCCGAAAGGCCATGAGACTGGTGGCGGAAAAGACCATTCACATTTTGGTGAACAACACCGGAGGCCCTCCCGGAGGCCCCGCCACAGAAGCCAAAGTCGAAGAATTCGTGCAGGCTTTCACCAATCATCTGCTCTGCAACCATATCCTGGCTATGTCGGTCATCCCGGGGATGAAGGCTTCGGGCTACGGGCGCATCGTCAACATCATCTCCACATCGGTGAAGCAACCCATCCCTGGATTAGGCGTCTCCAATACCGTCAGAGGCGCCGTAGCCAACTGGGCCAAGACCCTGGCCACGGAGTTGGGGCCGTTCGGCATCACCGTAAACAACGTGCTGCCAGGTACGGCCATGACCGGCCGCTTAGAGGAACTGGCATCCGGACTCGCTGCCAAAGAAGGAATTGCCAAAGAACAGGTCTATCTCAACTGGATGTCCGAAATACCGATGAACCGCATCGGGCAGCCCAACGAAGTAGCCAATGCCGTAGCCTTCCTGGCCTCACCTGCGGCCTCCTATATTTCCGGCATCAATCTGCCGGTGGATGGAGGGCGGACAAAAAGCCTGTAACCCATCGTGATTGACCCGAATCATTCCGCAAAATTTCGCATCTACTACAATCAGACGATTCACCCTGAACTGATGCGATTAGACAGGCATCGAAGACGCCTGCTGCGCCTGATTGTTTTTTCCGTTTTGCTCTCAGCCGGAGTGCTGGCTCTGCTTTACCTCGTCGGAATATTTTTCCTGGCAATGATTGTCTTGCTGCTGTGGGCTTTTTATGTCGTTTTTATCGCCTCGCGAATCCGAAAATTTATTCTGGAATTTAAACCCAGAGTGGTCGGGCTTATCCTCGATTTTATTGACGACCGACTGCTTTTTGGAGATTTTAAATATTCCGCCAAAAAGAAAATACCTCTGACGGAGTTTCAGAACAGCAGGATTTTTGGCGCCAGACCGGCGGTTTATGAAGGGGAAGATTACATCGAGGGGAGAATCGGCGACGTAGAATTTGAAATGTGCGAATTAAACGTCAGGGAATTTTCCCGCATACGGGAACGATTAGACCAGGTATTCCGGGGCGTTTTCGTTCGCGCCAAATTATATTACCCCGTAAAAGGCGCCATCCTGGTACTTCCCATCTCTAAGCTGCCTTACCTCTCTGAGTCACTAAGGGATTTTGTAGGAACCGGCGGGCAGAATCTTGATAAAGACATTCGGCACGAAGATTTTAAAAAAAATTATGCGATTTACGGTAGCGGAGGCGCTGTAGTGAGTGAATTCCTGCCCGACGAGTTGATGGATTTCATCCTGAGCTACCGACAGCGCATTGGCGAAATCTATCTGTCTATTTTTGAAAAAAACTGTTGCGTCGCCATTTCCCATGAAAAGGATATTCTGGAGCCTAAGATTTTCCAGTCCAATGTCAGTTTTGAATTAGTGCAGGAGTTTTATGAAGAAATCTATCTGTTGTTGCACATGGTCATAGCCTTAGATGTCAGCCATTAATCCCCTCTGAAAACCAATATCTGCTGAACACGTTTTTCAATAGGTGCAACACAGGTTGCTAATACTTTCTTTTACAACACTCAATTTTATTTTTATGAAAAATATCAACCGCCGACCCGCGCCAACCGAATACAGCGCTTACTTCCAGAACTATATTAATAAGGTAAAAACGGAGGATTTTTTGCAGGCTTTGAAAGACGCCTTAGACGCCACTCCCAAATTTTTCAAAAGTCTTCCCAAAGAAAAATGGGCCTACCGCTACGCCCCGGACAAGTGGAGCGTCAAAGAGGTTTTGCAGCACATCACCGACAGCGAAAGAGTTTTTGCCTACCGGGCTTTGCGCATTGCTCGCAACGACAAGACCGCTCTGCCTGGCTTTGACGATAAACTCCTCGCCGCATCAGCCCGGGCGGACAGGCGTACCCCCCGCTCTCTGTTGGCGGAGTATCGCGCAGAAAGAAATGCGACAATTCATCTTTTCGAATCTCTCGCTCAGGAAGACCTCGACCACATCGGCGTCGCCGGCGACAGTCCTACCTCTGCCCTGGCATTGGGCTACATCATCGCCGGTCACGAACTGCACCACCTCGACCTCATTCGGGAGCGCTATCTGTGAGGAATGAGGAATGATGAGAGATGAATGGGATGCGGTTCAAAAAAATCTCCGTTTAAGTCCGAAGTGAATTCGGACTAATTTTCTCCTTCGTCAAAAATCATCTGCGGAAAATCGTACGCCAATCTAAAGAGTCCCTGCTTAGCTTTTTGAAATAACACAAAAGAGCCAGGGGGCGATTATACGAACCGCTTGCTGTGAACAGATTTTTTGAAAAAAGCTTTGAGCCTCCTATGCCGGAGTGAATCAAAGGAAAGTAAAAGCCTTTTCTAAGTCCTCTATCAAATCCTCAACGTCTTCGACGCCGATGCTGAGGCGGATGAGAGAATCTGTCAGGCCGACTTTCAGGCGTTCTTCTCTGGGGATGGAAGCGTGAGTCATGGAGGCTGGATGGCCGATCAGGGACTCGACGCCGCCTAATGACTCGGCGAGGGTGAATAATTCCGTATGGCTGAGCACCTTTTTGGCTTCTTCAAATTCATCTCTTTTCAGGTCGAAAGAAACCATCGCCCCAAAGGCGCGCATTTGCTTTTTGGCTATTGCATGCCCCGGATGCTCCGGGAATCCGGGGTAGTTGACCCGATTGACTTTCGGATGCCCCTGAAGATATTGCGCAATACGCTCGGCATTCTGGCAGGCTCGCTCTACGCGCAGGTGCAGGGTTTTCACTCCTCTCAATACTAAGAAGCAATCCATTGGCCCTGGTATGGCGCCGCTGGCATTTTGAATGAAATGGAGTTGTTCGGCGAGTTCTTTATTCTTTACCACTACGGCGCCTAATACGGAGTCGGAGTGGCCGCCAAGGTATTTGGTGGCAGAATGTATCACGATGTCGGCGCCGAGGTCGAGCGGGTTTTGCAGATAGGGAGAAGCGAAGGTATTGTCCACGCAGGTTAGGACGCCCTTTGCTTTAGCAATTTTGCAGACGGCGGTGATGTCCACGAGGTTGAGCATGGGGTTGGTAGGCGTTTCAATCCAGAGCAGTTTAGTCTTTGGCGCGATGTATCGCTCCACTTCGTCGGCGTTGTACATGGGCACAAAATGACCCTTCAGGCCGAAGCGCTCGTAAATCTTGGTGATGAGGCGGTAGGAGCCGCCGTAGAGGTCGTTGGTCGCCACTACTTCGTCGCCGGCATTGAGCAATTTGAGCACGGCGTCCATCGCTGCCAGGCCGCTGCCAAAGCAGATGCCGTGCGTTCCGTTTTCGAGGGCGGCCAAACTGGCTTCCAGCGCATGGCGGGTGGGATTTTGAGTGCGGGCGTATTCGTAGCCCTTGTGCTCGCCGGGGGACGATTGCGCATAAGTGGAAGTCTGATAAATGGGCGTCATTACCGCCCCTGTGGATGGGTCCGGCTCAACGCCGGCGTGAATGGTTTTAGTAGCAAATTTCATTTTTAGCCAGATTTGTAAATGGAAGGCGCAAAAGTATCAATTCCAATGGATAGAAAAAGGAAAAGGGCAACCGGAGCGAGTCCAGATTGCCCTTTCCTTTCAGAAAGATTAGCTCTTTTCGTCTCTGATTAGTTCACAGATTCCGTCAATTTTTTGCCAGGCTTAAATTTCACATTAGATTTTGCAGCAATCTCAATACTCTTGCCAGTTTGTGGGTTACGGCCTATGCGAGCCTCGCGCTTGGAAACAGAGAAAGTACCGAAACCAATTAAGGTCACGCTGTCGTCTGCCTTGAGGGCTTCTTCAATTGAGTCAAAAACTGAATTGACAACAGTTGTAACATCTGATTTCCTGACTCCTGTGCTTTCAGCAACTTTAGTGATTAATTCTCCTTTATTCATTTTGAACGTTTTAAAAAATTAAGGATTTAAAAAAGTGGCGCAAATTTATACAAGCATTGAATTTTACAAACAGATTAACAAGAAAAATGGCCTGTATGTCTGGTATTCTCTTTCTTTTCGTGTATTTTGCTAAGATAATGCTGAACTTGCGGCCACTTTTTAATCGAAACCCATTTCAATTTATCGCATGAGGAAGTTTTCAGTCATTCTCGCAACGATCTTTTTGGTCTTCATCTTTACGGCCTCAGTTTCTTCCTGTCACCGTGGAACAGGTTGTCCGATGAATGAAAAAGTACATGTCCAACCCAACAAAAAAGGCCAATATCCTAAGTCTAAAACCCGCTCCGGCCTTTTCCCCAAAGGCGTTTACAAGCACTAAAAAAAACTGCCACCTCCTCCACTGAATCGCTTCTATCTACCCTTTCCCCGACGCTCTTGTATTATTTCTAAAAGCAGGCGCAACCCGCTAAAAATGTAAACAGACGCCCGCACGCTCCGCCGGATATTTCTACACCTCCCCCATTTTACTAACCGTATAAATCATGTAAATCCTGCTAATAGTGTCCGTGCATAATTTCCGACAACCCATCTCCAATAAGGTTAAAAATCGTCACGGTCAAAAATATGGCGCCTCCCGGAAAAACGGCCAGCCACCAGGCGCCCGGATAGCGTCTGGCTTCTGCGAGCAATTTTCCCCAGGTCATCGTCTCGCCTCCGACGCCAATTCCTAAGAAAGACAGCGTGGATTCCAGGAGTACCGCTGAAGCGATGCCGAAGGCTACCGTAATCAGCACCGGCCCCAGCGCATTGGGCAGCGCATGGCGAAACAAGATGCGCGTTTGAGAAAATCCCATAGCGCGGGCTGCTTCCACGTAGCCCGTTTGCCGGACTTTGAGCAACTCCGCCCGCAGAAATCGGGCGATACCCGTCCAGCGAATAAGCCCGATAATAGCCATGACGTAAAAGACGGAGCTCTTTTGTAAAATGGCGACCATCGCCAACAATAGCAGGATGCCCGGAATGGAGTTCATCACTTCCACTAAGCGCATGACTAAGAGGTCTATGGGCAGCGTGATTTTAGACCTGGCCAGAGAGGGAATCTTTTTAAATAAAAAAACAATCCCGTTGGCGAGGAGGAAAATGGCGAGAGCGATGAGCAGACTGAACAGCAGCTCCCGACCAAGTCCATCCGATTTGGCCGCCTCCGACAGAGCAAAGCTGCGCGCCTGGAATCCGTAAAACCAGGCGAAAAAAATCGCCGCTACATTAGCCCAAAGACTGAGATGCGCGATGCGGAGGCCTTTATCGCCAAAGTATCCGGCAAGGGCGCCGAGCAAAACCCCGATGGCTGTGGCAATGGACATGGCTATCAATCCCACCAACATGGCTATCCTCGTCCCGCTAATCAGCCCGGCCAAAAGGTCGCGGCCCAGTTTGTCCGTTCCTAACCAGTGGCGCTCGCGCAGTGAGTCGAGCTGTTGATGACCAAAAGGACTTCGGTAGTTGTTGTTGCGCTGGTCAATGCTGTGACTGGAATAGGGAATCAGTGGGAAGATTACCCGCTCGTAGTCGTGCTCTTTCCAGTCTTTTTGAAAAAATTGCGCTTCCCATTTCGCTAAACCGAGGTCAACGGCGTACTGCCTCAGCGCAGGGAAATAAGTCTTCCCCTCTATTTTGCAGTACAGCGGTTTTTCATTGGCGATGAAATCTCCGAAAATGGCGATGAAAATTAACCCACACAATATATATAAGGAGTAAAGAGCTGCCCGACTCTTTTTGAAGCGCCGCCACCAAAGCGATACCCGAACGGGTTCCGATTCTGCTAAGGCTACCTCTCTTTTTTTATTTCGGTTAAAAATCATACACAGTATTCACGCAAAGCGCGCAAAGTTTTTTTCATGTAAAGGCATGGTAGGTTTTCCGACGTTCTCGTTGGTTATTAAAATTTGTAACTATTTGGTTTAATCAACCTTCTTAGGAAACTTCCCCGCAGATGATTTTTGACGAAGGAGAAAATTAATCCGAATTTACTTCGGAGCTGACCGCAGATTTTTCCCTCTTCTTTATTTTGAAAAACAAAATAGTTACAAAAATCCCATCTCCCTCCAACGCCCCAGTTATATGAGCTATTCAAATTTCACCCTGGGGTCGGCCAGCGCATAGAGCAGATCCGAGAGCAGGATGCCGACGATGGTCAGCGCAGAGCCGAGCATCAGCACGGTAAACACGATGGGCCAGTCTTTTTGAAAAATGGCGTTCCACATCAGCCAGCCCATGCCGGGGATGTTGAAAATTACTTCTATGGCTACGGAACCGGCAATAGCGGCGGGCAGCACCGATGCCAGCATCGTGATGATGGGAAACAGCGCATTTCTAAACCCATGCCGCCAGATGACGAGTCGCTCCGGCAGGCCCTTTGCGCGGGCGGTTCGGATGTAGTCCTGCTCTAATACCTTAGCCATACCTCCCCTGGCCTGACGGGAGATGAAGGCCAGAGACGGATACACGATGCACAGAATGGGTAGAACTAAGTGAGGCATTGCCAGCCTGATTTTTTGCCACCAGGCTGCTCCCGACGGAATATTTCCGAGACCTGGGCCGGCGAAAATGTCCATTCCATATTCTTTGGTGGTGAAGAAGATGACCAGCATCGTTCCCACCCAGAAGGCGGGGAGGGAATAGAGCAGGAACAGGGCGATAGTCGTAATTCGGTCGAAGGCTTTCCCCCGCTTCACCGCCGACCAGATGCCCAAAGGCGCCGCCAGCAGAAAAACCAGGAACAGCGCCATCAGATTGATGACTAAAGTCCAGAACAGGGCGGGCATGACTTTTTCAGCCGCCGGTTTGCGCTCGAAAATGGATATGCCAAAATCTCCTTTTATAAAATTGCCGATCCAACGGTGGTATTGATTGTCTAAGCCATTCCATCGGAGGGCGGGAATGGCGAGTTTCCCGGGGGTAGCTTCCAACCTGACTGCCTCGTATTTTTTTTTCAAATTTTCAAAATCAGTTCCCAATGTCGTCGCCAGTATTGGATTTTCCCGGAGGGCTGATTCCATTTCCTCTAAGCGGGAGGAGATAGCGCCGTGTTCGTAGGCCGCATACAATTCCCGCAACGGGGGAGCGAAGGGCGCCGTGGCGGAGCGCAGGCTATCGGGTAGCGCCAGCATTTGCAGGTCGAGAGAGCGGACGCCCTTGTACCAGTCTTCGATTTGCGGCCAGTTGCCGTACTGGCCGATTAGCTTCTCCAATGTTTCCCTCCGAAACTGGATGGCTATCCGATAAAGAGTATCGGGGTATGCTTTTGAAGTCAGTGAAAAATAAAAGGCGGGTCGGTCGAGATTCAGCGTCGCGGCGGCCTGGCGATAGGCGTTTTCCGCATTCAGCAAATCGGCGGGACGGGAGATATTGCCGAAGCGATCGTCCACTAAGTATTGGGAAACGGGGTCGCCCGGCGTCAGTCTGCTCAGCCCAAAGGCCAACAGGCTCACCAGTAGCAGGGTGGGTATGAATAGTAGCAGCCGTTTTAAAAGATAGCGGAGCATTTTTTAAAAATAAGAATTGTCAGGAGACTGCCCGAAAATGACTTCGCATGACCCGACTGCAAAGAACGCTTATCCAATTGATACTCACGTAGAAGGCCTGGAAGTTTGATGGAGTCGGACTCAGGGCTTCAATTTCAGTTGAGCTACCGCAGTCCCCATGCGATTGACTACCGGATCAAAGCGCCTGCTGACCACCGTCTTTCCGCTGGGGCAAAGCTGGAAGATGACGGGCTGCTCATCGTAAATCAGGCGCTGAAATTCGATGTACAACCTGTTGCGCGAAGCTTCGTCGGGCGCAGAGGCGATGCTTTCGATCAGAGCGTCGGAGGCTGCATTGCCGAAGCGGGCGTAGTTGGAGCCGCCGGGCTGGGCGCTGCTCGTATGCCATAGCTGCGTCGGGTCGTCGGATACGGGCAGCCCGCGCGCGCCGCGTCCCGCCATTTCGTAATCGCCATTGCGCAGCCGCTCGCCCATCACGGTAGGTTCCAATGGAATGCGCTCAATCAGAATTCCCGCCTTTTGGGCATTGTTTTTAAAAAGCGTGGTGAAGTCGCTGTCGTAGTTAGAATTGGGATTGTAGAGGTATTGGAGTTTCATCTCCACCCGTTTCCCGTCTATCATCCTGTCCGCGACACCGTCGTTGTTGCTGTCTGTCCAGCCGGCGGCTTCCAACAGGATGCGGGCGCTGTCGAAATTCATTTCGATGGGCTTTAGGCTTTTATCGTAATAGGCTTTGTCGGGAAAGAACGGCCCGATTTGTCGCTCTGCCAGGCCGTCGTACAAATCACGGATGACGGCGTCCATGTCAATGCAATGCGCCAAGGCTCTGCGCACTCTTTTGTCGTTCAACTTAGGGTTTCGGTTATTCAGAGAGGTCATAAAAAATATATAGGTCGGAGGAGTGAAGAAATTATATTCCTCCTTCACGAAGCCCGCTTCCTGTAGTTCAACAAACTGCTTAGAATCTAATTCTGAAGCCATATCCACACTCCCTTCTTTTATCGCTGCGGAAGTAGCTGTCTGGTCGGGGATGGGCAGGAAAATGATCGTGTCGGGGTAGGCAGCTAAGAGGGGATTTTTTGCAGCCAGTTTTTCTCCCCACCAGTTTTCTTTGCGAGCGAGGACGATGCGCTGGTCGTCCACCCATTCGATTAGTTTGTAAGGGCCGGAGCCGGAAACTGTTTCGCGGGCAAATAGGGGCGAGGTAAAAGCGTCGGTAAACTGTTGGAGTCTGGGGTCGGCGCCGATGGAGGCCGCCTTTTCGGGGTCGGTCAATTCCTTTAATTCAAAACCTTTCAGCAGACCTTCGGGGTCAAAAACATGCTCCGGCAGCACGACGAAATTCCCGATGGCCTCTTCGGAGAGGAAGTATTTGTCGTTGATGAAAACGGTGAATTTTTTGGGGTTTTCGGCGTCCACCTGAATGTCTCTGACGTTGTTGAGATAGGCTCGGAAGCGCTGCGTGGGCATCGTCGGATTGAAGAGCGCTTTCAGCGTGAAGGCAAAATCGTAGCCGGTGACGGGGCTGCCATCATCCCACACCGCCTCCGGCAATATTTCAAAAGTAAAAGATTGCCCTCCGGTAAATTCGCCTTCCTGAATGTCCCGGACGAGGGGCATTTCCCTGACCAACTGCGGCGAAATCTGCATCGTGAGCGGATTGAAATTAGTCAGAAACTGATAGACCAATTCGAATACCGCAGCCTCGTGGCTCGCTCTATAGAGGAAGGGATTCAGGGTCTTGACCGCCGCCGCCTGCCGTATGCGGACGGTGTTTTCCGGCCTTCTGGTTTCGGGTTTGCAGGAAAATAAAAAGACGACGGCCAACGCCGATGTCAAAAGGATAACTCGTATTTTATTCATGGTCATTTTTTTTTCAAAAAACTGTGTAATGAGCCTCCCTATTTAATAAAGCGTACTTTATTTTTTTAGAAAGGCTGCAAAGGCCTCCGCCGCCATTCCTTCCCGTTCAGTCAGCCTCTGCGAACTGCGGTTCAATATCCCTTGCGCATAATTAAGAAAGCCCCGAAGGTAGTTGAATTACCTGAAATGATTATGCGTAACAGCCTGACAAATTGAAAGATTCAAAGCGCAATTTTTAAATAACAAAACGGAAGGCTTAGTTGGTCGCCACAGCAAATGCAGGGACTTTAACAGAGGAGGGGCAGGTCTGATTTCGTTTACCGTCTGTTATTTGAAAACTCTTACTTTTAAGGCATAGATTCGAAATTGACCTTCTAACGAGATTTTCAAAACGCAGGATATGTCTATCATTCTCATCGCCGGAGGTACCGGATTATTAGGAAGCCGCCTGAGCGAGATGCTACGGGAAAAAGGCTATATCGTCCGGCATCTCAGCCGCCAAAGAAATCCCGGCGCACCTTTTCCCGCCTATGGCTGGGATTTGAAAAAAGGCTTTATCGAAGAAGAGGCCATTGAAGAGGCTGACTTTGTCGTCAATCTTGCAGGCGCCAATATCGCCGGCCAAGGTTGGACTGATGCGCGGAAGCAGATTCTGCTCAGCAGCAGGGTAGATAGCGCGCTGCTGCTCAAAAAGTATATCGAGCAGAAAAGGACGCCGCTCAAAGCTTATGTCTCCGC
>CAZXQI010000006.1:0-59866 GCA_964643005.1 uncultured Saprospiraceae bacterium
GGCCGCTATTGACAACCTAAATCAGGCGATAGCTATTGAACCCGAATGTAAAGAGTGCCATCTTTACATGGCTCAGATTTTTTTGGAAGAAGGCCAATATTACGATGCCATCAGCAACATCCATCAACTGCTCAAAATAGACCCCTCTAACAAGAAAGCCAGGCTCCTGCTCGATTCTATTGACACCTATCTGAATAGAATTGATAACAGAAAGCTGACGCAAACTAATTGAAAAACTCTCCCGATTCTTTTTACCCAAATACGCCAATCATTTAACCTTATCTCATAACTGCAAGGCCGGCTCGAAAAAGATCCGGCCTTTTATTTTTTAGAAAATCCTCTATCATCTATTATGTACCCAAGTCTAAAACAGCGCATATCAAGTAGAAACATCGCAGGAGAAAGTCGGCAATTCAACGACAGGATTCAGAGGCAAGTCTTTGATTCCTGCCTATTTTTCCTTATATTTGCCCATCATTTTCAAAAAGAATCCCCTTAAAAATTGGTAAAAAAAGCTTTTTTAATAAAAAAATTTACTGGTACTATGGCAGCGACATTAGAAAAAACGAGATATAACGACGAGGAACTCAATGAATTCAAAGAACTCATCGAAGAAAAATTAGAGAAAGCGCATAAACAACTTAGCTATTATCTGAAACAGCTCGTTGACATGGCCGATAATTCAGACGCCAAAATCAAAAGCTTAGAAGATGGAACAGGCTCGGCGGAAAGAGAACAGGTCACCATCCTCGCAGCTCGTCAGCGGAATTTGATCCAGCATCTGGAAAATGCGCTTTTGAGAATAGACAATAAAGTGTACGGCGTTTGTCGGGCTACGGGCAAGTTAATCTCTAAAGAGCGCCTTCGAGCTGTGCCTCACGCTACTTTGAGCATAGACGCAAAACAGAAAGGGCGTTCCTGACCGGCGCTAAGAAATAAACATCCAGAATAGTGGTTGCATAGGTTTTGCAATCACTATTTTTGTTTGAGTACCCAAACAAACAATTTTAGACTTTATTTTTTCTTTTTAGGCCAGGTTCTTTATTTCGCAGGGCTTTTTTAAAAACGATCCTGCTCGTTGCCTCGCTAATTTTTTTTAAAAGGAAAAAAATAATGGGGCGATTAAATAGTTATGAACTCGTTTGTCCGGATTCTAAGCAGTTGCAAACTGCTAAAAGTCCATCAGGGTTAAAGTCATTATTTACAAACTTCCGCCTTGCGCAAAATCATCTCAATATTTTGAAGAAATCATTCATCGTCACTGCCATTATCCTGCTTGTCCTGCTTTTGGATCAGGTTATCAAAATCTGGATTAAAACACATTTTACCTATGGTGAAGAAGTGAAAATCCTGGGATTAGACTGGGCGCTCCTCCATTTTGTTGAGAACGAAGGGATGGCTTTTGGCATCACGCTCGGAGGCGATTATGGCAAACTGGCGCTCAGCCTATTTCGAATTGCCGCAGTTGGGTTTCTCATCTACTACCTCCGTCTGTTGCTGCGTTCGCAGGTTTCCTTTGGGTTGGTGATTTTCTTTGGACTCATCCTGGCAGGCGCCATAGGCAATATAATCGACAGCGCTTTTTACGGAATTATTTTCTCCGAAACCTCCTACCACACGGGAGAAGTGGCGCAGCTATTCCCACCCGAAGGCGGGTACGCCGGATTCCTGCACGGCAATGTCGTGGACATGTTTTACTTCCCCATTTGGGAAGGCTTTTTTCCCGACTGGCTGCCATTTTGGGGAGGCGAGCATTTCATCTTCTTCCGTCCGGTTTTCAATCTGGCAGATACTTCTATCACCGTTGGCGTATTGAGTCTGCTGCTATTTTATCGCAGCTTTTTTGGTTCGCATAATAGTCAGACCCCCGGGCCGGAAGTCATTGCAAACGCCGATGCGCCCGAGGTAAACATCAACCAAATTCAACCGGGAGAAAATCAAATTTTTAATTCCTGAAAATCCACAGAGGGAAAGTCTCGCCTTTTTGAAAAAACTGTCGATCTGCGGGCAGTTCTAAAAAGGCGTCTGTATCGGCGAGGTTTGCCAGGTCCCCCGACCCTTGTCCTGCAATTGGCTTTGCGTAAATATTTCCTTCCCTATAACTCAGCTTCACCTGTAGAAAATAGGTCAAATCAGGTTGGAAAGAAAAGGCCTCCTCCAATATCGCCGACTTAGCCTCGAATGGCGGCAGTCCCCATCCTGCCCTCAGCCAGGGTCGGAAATAGCGATATGCGCACATAAATGAAGCCACGGGATTGCCCGGAAAGGCAAACACTACCCCCCGCTCTCCCCTGCCAAACCAAAACGGCTTGCCGGGACGCTGAGCGACTTTATAAAACAACTGCCGCACCCCTAAGCGCTTCAACACATCGGGCACAAAGTCAAATTTCCCCATCGAAACTCCACCGCTCAGAATCAGGACGTCAGAATTTTGCATCGCCTCTCTCAAAGCCGCCTCCATGCCGATAGGCTCGTCCTGTAGATGAAGCCGCACCGGCTCAAGCCCTATTCCGGACAGTACCGCTGCCAGAGTATGCACGTTGGATTTGCGTATCTGATGTGGCAGCGGTGACTGTTCCACCTCTACCAATTCATCTCCTGTAGAAGCGAGGGTAACTTTCGGCAGGCCGGCCACCCGAAGTTCCGATTTGCCGACGGTCGCGGCGACGCCTATTTCCGCCGCTGATATTTTTTGCCCCGCCCGCACGATGACATCGCCCTTCCTCCTGTCGAGTCCCTGCTCGTGGATATTGGCGTCTTTCACTATTTTATCCGATAGAATAACGGCTTCCCCATCTCCGATTTGAAGGTCTTCATACCGAATGACGGTATCGGCGCCGAGGGGTAACATGGCGCCCGTCATCACTTCAAGGCAGTTGTTTTTCGATTGCAAACTCAGTTGCGGGGAGCCGGCAGCCTGCACCCCCTCCACCGCAAAGACCCGTCGTCCCGCTGCATACTTCTCAAAGGCGATGGCAATGCCGTCCATCGAAATCCGGTCAAAAGGAGGAAAATCCCTGTCTGCTACCAGTTCCTCCTTCAACACTCTTCCCACCGCCCGGTGGAGAGGAACTGTTTCTTCCCCAAAATCCAAAACATGCTGAAGGACGATTGCTGCGGCCTGCTCTACGCTTGTCATTTTTATTTTTTTAAATAGGAGAATCTCCCAAATGAGAACTGTTGTTGAATTTAAAAAGACTATCCCCCTATGGTAGCCATAGACTCCGAAACAGGAAGGCCGGAGTCGCGTCGTTTTTCTGCCTCAAAGCCGTCTTTGGCTCTGTTTCCGAGCGCTTTGAGGAAAGCGGCTTTCAACTGTTCATCGTCGGCGCCAGACCTGAGGAGGTCTTTGGCATTGAAGACGCCATTGTCGTACAGACAGGTTTTCAGTAAGCCCTGGGGCGTTAAGCGGATGCGGTTGCAGGTTCCGCAAAAGGTGCGGCTGAAGGCTGCGATGATGCCCACTTTGCCCTGGTGGCCGGGGATTTGGTAATTGGAAGAGGTGGAATGAGGAAGATCCGGGACTTTGACAATCTCCGGAAAATGCTCGCGCAGACGGGTGAGTATCTGGCGATGATTCCAGAAAAGTTTCCCGGCGGCTGCGCCTTTTCCATTAAAAGGCATTTCCTCGATAAAGCGCAAGTCCACGGGCAGGTCTTTGGTCAGCATCGCCAGCGGGATGATGTCCACATCGTTTTTGTCCTGCATGATGACGGCGTTGATCTTCGTCCGAATGTCGTGTTTTAGCAGCGCCTCGAAGGTGTTCATCACATTGTAAAAGACATCCCGACGGGCAATTTTAAAAAAGCGTTCTGCATTCAGCGTATCTAAGCTGAGGTTTACAGAGTGGATGCCCATTGCCTTTAGCGCTGGGATGTGGGGCGCCGTAACTGCTCCGTTCGTCGTCAGGTTGATTTGCTTCAGGCCCTCTATCTGGCTGAGGGCATCGAGAAAATTCATCAAGTCGGCTCTGACAAAAGGCTCGCCGCCGGTAATCCGCACTTTTTCAATTCCCATATCCGCCAACAGGCGCACGAGGTACAGCATCTCTTCGTAGCTCATCAACTCCGACTTGGGCAGGTACTGGATTCCCTGCGCCGGCATGCAGTAAGTGCAGCGCAGATTACACCTGTCCGTCACAGCGAGGCGCAGGTAATTAATCAGGCGACCGTGGTTGTCGTAAAGCATGTCGAGAAAGCGTTGATGAATTGACTTTGAGGCATCCAATGCCGTCTTTGCAAAAATCTCATTTTTTAAGGTAGAAAAAAAGGTTCTTCTGCGGGAAATTCCCTTTGGGAAGACCAGCGGGGATTTTCTTTCGGGGAATTTTCAATCGTCATTGGGCAGGGTTTCTCTTTTGGAGGAATCTGAAAACACCTTTTAAACTAAGGGCAATGGGTTTATCAATTAACAAAGGCCGTATCGCTCAAAGTTGATACGGCCTTTGTTTTCTCACCTGTCGCCTTTCAGCCTTTCAACTCTCCTTATTAATTCAGAGAGAATCGAACCGTTACCCCACTGCGGATATTGGTGGTGGGATAGCCCTGGGAAGTTTTGGGCACGTTGCGGCGGTAATCGAAGAACAGGCGCAGGGACAACTGCTGATTCAGTTGGTAGGTTGCCTGTGGGAGGATGCTGATGGTTCTATTCCCCCGGCTTGGCTCTTCTAAGTCGGTGACCAGTTCGTGAATGGTGGTGATATCGTCCTTGACGGAAAAGTCGAAGGTGATGTCAAAGTCTCCCGCCTGGTTGGCGCCGCGACTAGCGCCGGGTCTGTTTGGCGACAGAGGGTTATTGTCCTGCGTGCGCGCGCGCCCTTTCTTTTTGGGAGTCAGGAAGCCCAGTTTCAGGTCTTTGATTTTATAGCCAAAGCCGACGGTGAAGTCCGTTCCTTTCGTTTCCTGTAAGCGGTTGCTGAGCAATTCCAGTCGCAGGGTTCTGGCCGTTTTGTATTCAAATTTGAAAGACATATCGTTTTTCATGCGCACGTCCACCCCGATGAGCGGGCTGAATTGCTCCTGGATTTCAATGTCCGGAACTTCCAGGCGCGAGAAGTAGTCTAAGCTCACATCCTGTAGGCGGAAGAGGCTGTCGGGCTTAAAGCCGTCGGAAGTATAGAAATTATTCACCGTCAGGATGCCCCGATAGCCGTGACTCACGGTAAAGCTTTGGAATAAATTCTGGAACATAGGCAGTTTGGAAAGGCCGTTGTACGTCAGCCTCCAGTTGGGACGCGGCAGCGTTTTCAAAACCACATCTCCGATATAGTTCGAGCTGACCTTCATGGTATTGGGATCTTCGCCCGTATAAGCGGCGAGGAAGGCAGGGAGCAGAACATTCTGCTGGAAGGGGCCATATCCCTTCGGGTAGCCTTCCTTCGCATCGTCCGGCGCATTGTGGGAGCCAGGAGGCGCGCCAAGCCGGTTGGCGATGACCACCCGATTATTGTCAAACTGCTTGAATAATCCTGTGAGGTCGCTATTGAACAAAGTCCTCAGCGCCGAGTAAGTCACCGTGAAAGAACCAAAATCCCGCATGGCCGTATGCCGCCACTCCTGCTGGAAGAGTTGGTCTTCTTCCACTAAGACGTCTGTCCGGCGGAATTCCTCCGTGTGATTTTCAGTTCGGCTGCGTTTAGCTTCCATCTCTAATCGAAAATCTGAAAACGGCTCCAGCGTCAGCTTTCCCTCCATATTCTGCTGGTAATTCTGCGTTACCCGCGGCAGGGCGTATTCCATGTCTGAAGTTATCCAGGTCCATCTGGAATAGAGCCAATCATTGGGGGTATAATAATCTTCCGGTCGCATATTGGGCTGAAGGCCTGCGACGAAGCCCCAACCTGGCGCTTCAAAAGCGTCCATGCCGAAGAGTTTGCTGTCTTTTAAGTAGCCCGGCACCACGGTTCCAAAATCCTCCGAATAGGTCAGGCGCAATTTCCTGACGACCATCAGAGGGCGAATGAAAGCGCGTTCGAACATAGAAGGGTCTCTATCCCCTTTCTTTTGCGGAGCGCGGCCGCCCGTTCCGGCGCCCGTTCCTCCTCCGCCAGGGGATTCTATATCTGCCCTTCTCCTTCTGTCTGTGTCAAGTTGCTGATTTCCGGCTTGTTGTCCCGCCTGTTGGGCGGCTTTCTCTTCTGCCCTTCGCTCCTTTCGGCTGAGCGCAGAATTGCCGGTATCTCCACCTCCCGGGAGCGCTCCGCCTCCCTGATCCCGGTTATCCCCTCTGCCTGGCGTTGAGCCGCCTCTGCCTCCCTGCCCGGGTCGGGGTCTCGAGTTAATTTTCTTTAGATAAGGCGAGTAATTATAGAGTTTTTCAAAATCAAAATCGCCGTTGATCTGGCGGTTCTGTCCGTTGCGAATGATATTTCCAAGATTAATGGCATTGGGCGACTGGCTGGCTGCATCCCAGCTATAATCCGCCTTCCAACTGGCTTTGATACTTGTCCAGTCAAAAAACGGCAGGTTTTTTAGCGGCAGCGTATAGGTCAGGTTGTACCCGTGCCGATAATTTTTGGTGCGCCCCAAATCCCTCAGGCCATTCCAGATGGAGTCTCTGCGATATTGGCCGATGTCGGCGATGTACATGGGGTCGCCAACAGGCAGTTGATTCCGCCCGATAAGTTCTGTTTCATCCGGCTCGTCTATGACGCTTCGATTGTCCGCATTGAATTGGAATTTGAGGTTTTTGGTCAAATCCCATTGCAGATCGTAGTTGCGATTCCAGAGGAATTGCTTGTTGTAGAAAGTATTGTACAGGGGATTGTCTCCAGCAAAGCGGTATTTGGTAGAATTAAAGCGCCGGTCGAGATCCGTGCTGACGCCAAAGGAGTTGGGCAGGGGATTCAAATTGATTTCCTTAATCAACTTCAGGTATTTGTCATTCTTAATGGCCTTCTTAAACGGCTCGATGTATTTCACCGTCCGGGTATAGTTATAGTCAATAGCTCCCCGCCGTCGGGTGATGGCGTCGTTTTCAATAATGGGGTCTCGTCGCAGAGTTTCATCGAAGGCATAGGTAAAGCTGAAATTGGCGATATCCCAGGGCATGGGTTTTTTGTCCTGCCGGGTTCGCTCCTTTCGCATATTGGTAAAGTTGTAGCTCTTGATGGAAGTGACATACTGCGCCAATTGCTTAATAGAATCCCTGTCGGAGGGGTTGGACTCCCTCAGTTTATCTTTCAATTCAATATCTAAGTCGTAGGGGTCGTACTGCGGATTTCGGGTTTCATTCGAGTACTGGAAGTAAAACGGAATGCGCAGGCCGAGTTTGGAAGGAAGGAACTTATCTAATTGTATCTGCGTGGCAATATCGTACTGGGTGATTTGTTCACGGCTGCGCTCCGCCAATTGTTCGTTCAGCGCGCCAAATCCGATACCGCTCATTTTTCCGGAAAGCGTCACCGTGCCGAGGTCAGCCAGCTGCATGTCTAAGCGGGCGATGCCGGCCACTCCCCCCCGTTCATCGAGGCCGAACACGCGCAATTCGTTCACCCAAATCTCGACGCTTTTTTTATCGGAGGGGTCGCAGTCAATACCTGCCTTAGGATTGCGAACGCCTATCATCACAGCTTTGATAAGTCCGAGGTTGGGGTTCCCTTTTATGCGGAGTCTTGCCGCCGGATTCTCAGGCGTATCGAAGGGCGCCTCATAAATTTCACCGAGCGGGAAGTCGCTCTTGTTCCGCTCGATTTTCATTTTTTTCAACAATTCAAAATCGATGTTGAAATCATTTTCGATGGGCCAGACTACCCGCGGGTATTCGGTTGCATTGTACGGAGTAGTCAGGTCTCTGGAGAGGTGCAGCGGAATTTCGTACTCGTAAAAGTTGTTTTTAAAATCGCTGCCCAAGCGGATAAAGACGGTCAAATCGCCATCCTCAACAGGTACCGGGCCGAGGCCGCAATCTGTTTCTTCCCCGTGTACGAACATTTTTAATTTTGAAAAATAGCGCATATCGAGGTTGACATTTTTGAAAATGCCCCTTGCGTCGCCGTCTTCCAAATCGCAAACCCGCATAGACAGCGCCTGCTCATTCTGTAGCGCATTAATGTTGACGCCGAGCGCCTGCTCTCTGCTGATTCCCGGAGGCAACACATAGCCGTAAGGCGTCCGGCGGCTGTTCTGCTCAATATTCACAGCATTGACCTCAAACTGAGTCTGGTCGGCAAAGTCGGAAGGATCTACCGCAAAGCAGGCGTCGCCAAGATCCTGCTTGTAGCGGCGCCATTGGTTGCGCACTAATTCCAGGGTGGCAAAGCGCAGCGTCACCGGTTTTTTGAAATCGGTCAAAAACATGCGCATAAATCGAATAGAGCGGAAATCGCTAATGCCGCCGACCCGCCTGAAGTTCTCATCCGTCTCCAGCAGATTCAGAGGAACCCTGAAGCGATACCAGACTCTCTTGCCGTCGTCGCTGGTGACAGATTCCGTGATGAAGGGGTTGTTGAGGTCAATTCCACGATCTCCGTCGTACTTAATCGGAATGCGATACTGGAAATAGCTTTCAGTTTCATTCAGGGTGCGGTCTCCATCTAAGTCTTCCGAGTCGGGTAGCTGAGTGGAGGAGGTCACGTATTGCTCTCCCGTATTTTCGGGAGTATTACCTTCTGTTCCAAAAAAGCGGCCGTATCGCTGGGTGGTCGTGGCTCCGCTGGGATAGTCCCGATAGTGCCTAAAGTTATCATTGGAAGGGTCGGCTTCAATTTCCTGATAAGCATCTGCCGATATAGCGCCTTTCAGGGTGGCTAAGTAATCCGCAAATTTTTCTCTTTCTGCATCGTCGGAAAGGCCGTCCAATCCCACATCCTGTGCCTTCCTGTTATCAGGGTCAATATCGAAAGCATTGGTGATTTGCTGAGTCAGCGGCACGCGCCCCCAAGTCGTTTCCGTGGCGCGCCGTCCCTGCGTTTTAGGCCCTGGCAGGCCATTTTCAAAAAACTTTCGGGAGTCGGGCATGATGTCTTCAGATACGCTGCCCAAGTTGAGGTACAGGTATCCGTTCATGCCGCCGTCGCCCGCTTCAGGGTTTCCTGCCACCACTCCGGTCGTGTCTAAATAAGGGCTGAGCATCCAGAATTCGACGAACTCGATATTGGCCGTTTGAAAGTCGTTGGTCGTGAGGTAGCGCATGATTCCGCCCCAGCGGGTTTCAGGCGCCCGCAGGAATCCGCCGGCGTCTATCCCTTTGGAATAGGGCGTTCCCATCGGCAAATCGAAGTTGTAAGGCCCTCTCCTCGTCGGGTCGTAAGCGATATCAAGTATCTGAGCGTAGGTATCGCCAAACTGCTGCTGCGGAGTGTAGTTGGGGAAAATCTCCTGTTGATTGATGGCCAGGGAATAGGGATTGGCATCATTGCCCGAGCCGCGGAAACTGGGATCCAGGCGGTACCAGTTAATCAGTGCCCGGTTGACGCCGGCATTGAGGTCGTTTTTCAGTCCGGCCTCGGCAAAGAGGGGGTTGTTGTTTTGTTCATCGTTCTGGGGCACGCTTGAAATTACCCAGCCATTGGTACCTATAAATGGGGTGCGCAGGTCAATGGTCGTGACGCTACCCTCAAAGTCGTCAATATAAACCACGCCTCCCTTGTCCTTCTCATCTGCCGTGTCTTCATTGATGGCGCGGGCGTGGCCCGGTTTAATCGCCGCCGTTTCCGCCGAGAAGGTAATGTTGGACATTTCTTTGGTGGAATAAAGGGGCAGTTTATCTACTAATTTTGTCAGCCAGGGCGCCTGGTTGCTGTAGTTCAAATCCAGGCCGAACATGCGGTTGTTGATAGGGTCGTCTCCAATATTTACCTTTTGGGTAAATGGGCGCTCGAAAAGCCGGAGGTAGGTGCCTCCGATGGTCAGGTTTCTGTTGACTTCATAGTCGGCGCGCAGACCCAGCATGGTTTTCGTCTGAAAGCCAAACAGGGTATTGTCCTCAAACGACACCTTGACCGGCACGCCGGCGTTGAGAATGGCGTCGTTCAGGATTCGCACCCTGCCGATGTTGTAGTCCACTTCATAATCTCTTCCTTCTTCCAAAATCTGCCCCCCCGCCGACACGCGCACGGAGCCTTGTGGAATGTTGAAAGCGCCCAGTGAAATCTCAGAGGCGACGCTTGATTTATAGCTTCCCTCGATGGTAAAGCGGTTGAACTCCGCAAATTCACGAGCATTAAAGCGCGTATCATTATAAAGGTGTGAATAGACGAATTTGGCGGAATCCGCCGGATTGGTAAACCGTTGCGCCAGCGCACTTCCGAAGGGTTCCAGTTTTGGAAACATAATCCGACCGTTTCGGGAATTGATGGTCACCCCTTCCACAAAGTCAAAGACTCCGTCGGGTACGGGGTCGTTTTGCACATTGAGTCGGTCTAAGCTGAAAATGCGGAGCAGGGGAATACCCGCCAGATTAGTCTCCGGTAAAAATCGCTTTTTGCCTTCTCCCGGGTCTTCGTAAAAGATATCCAGTTTAAAGTCTTCTCTCGCCACGTTGTAAGCGCCGATGTTGTAGATGTTTTTCATCATCAGATCCCAGGTTGGGATATCCACCGGCTGGATGGTGCCTTTGAGCATTTTTACAAAAAGCACGTTCTGCGTGGTCGTGTCTGAGTTCTGTGGAACGCTCTGGGCAATCTGCCCCACCTGGTGTTCCTCGCCAAGATAGGTATATGAAAATGCCACACCCACCACCTGATTGGGCTGGATATTGACATTGAGCGAAATAAAGCCCAGCTCCGGATGATAGGTAAACTCCGTGGGCGACAACATGCGGGCGGTTACTTTTTCAAAGTCCCGGCCCTGCTGTAGGCTGAATGGCGCCGACTTGAGTTCGTTAACGACCCTGTCCACCTGTTTGGAACGGGGGTCGGACAGCAATTTGCCATAAATCGGGTTGGCCCGGTTATCGGGCAGCGCCACTCCTTTATTATCTGGATAAACCGGCATGAGCGGGGGCTGCATTTCGGGAGTGGTGTTGGTGGTGCGTCGGGTTTCCCCCAGGTCGGCGATGGCCACGATGTCGCGGATATTCTCGGTCGCATTTCGAGTATCCGTCACCCACACCTGAATATTTTGGATTTTAAAAAGCGTTTTGATAACGGGAAGTTCAGACAGCGCTTCTTCAAAGTGCTCGCGGTTGTAATGCGTGAGGAAGAAGTGTCGGTTTTCATCGTACTCGTCAACGGGGACAGAATACTCCTGAAACTGGCTGCCGCCTTTGAGGGTGATTTCCTCCTGTTCTGATTTTTGCTGGGAAGCGATTCCCGTCAGGCGCAATCTCCCCCACTGGGTCTCCATTTTCAAACCAAACAGGCTCAGGCTGCCCTGTATGAGGGAACCCCGCAGAGGCAGACTGACATTACCCGCTTCTATCTTTTTGATGATGTCATCCTCGCCGAAAGCGTCGGTGTTGTAGTTGAGCTTCATCGTATTGTCGAAGTCGAAGGTCGCCTGGGTGTTGTAATTGGTGGAGAGTTTTAGCTTTTTTCCAATGGAGCCTTCGACGTTCATCTGGATGCCCATGTCGAAGTCGAAGCCTCCCTGCCGCTGTTGGCGTTGGGTATAGCTGGGGTTTTGAATATGAGAAAGGTCTACGCCAAAGGTCAGGTCAATATTCCCTTTGGGGCGGATATCAACTTCGGTGCCGCCGAAGAGGCGGTCTATGAGCTGGTTTTGAATGTCAATTTTGGCAATTGGGTCTAACCTTCCGGTGCTACTGCGCGAGCCGCTCAGGCCGGAGAGTTCGTTGAAATAGTCCTGCTCCTGCTTCCTCGCCTGATACTCCATGAATTCCTCAAAAGTCATATAGGTCGGCGGGCGGTAGAAGTCGTCTCCGATGCGCTCGGTGATGATGTAATTTCCGGTTTCGGGATCGTATTCTATGCTTTGAGTGATGCTGGCGGGATCCTGAAGGTCAAAGGGATTCTGACTGGGATTGGAAATAAAATCCTCCGTCCGGTCATTCAGAGGAATGGTATCCAATGGGGAGGAAAATGTCTCGTTGAAAGCGACTGGCTGCCATAAAGGCGACAGGCTGAGGGGATTATCTTCCTGAGGTTGAGTGTTATTGTGGTTTTCATAAGCCAGAATGAATTCCGGCGAATATGGGTTTTCAGGGAAATTAGTTCCAGCCGTTAACCTGACACTCAGCACAACACAAGCATAAAAGAATAAAAAACCGGTAAGTAAAATTCTCTTCTTCATAAGTCGGATAAACAGTTCGGGTGCTATTTCGCCAGTAGTTTTGAGTAATACATGGAATCTTAGAATTTCAGTTCAATAATTCCTGATGGCCATTTTACGGGAAAAATTCACCGATATAGCCCGCCCGATGGGAACGGGTTTACGAAAAGGCGGTGGATAAGTTGAGAAATATGATAAATTTTGTTTTTGTCATTTTTTGTAATGCGGCCAAATCCTATGTGCCGCCCTTCCAAAGTCAGCCCCAAAACGCCAAACCCCACATAGATTATTTTAGGTTAAGGAATTTAACAATTTAAGGGAAGGAATAGCCGGCGCACAGATTTTACCCATAAAATACTGCTTGTCAGCACAGTATTTTATTTCTGTCACAAAGACAACTGCCTCAAAGCCAGGCGCACCAAAACCTCTACGGTTTTAATGTCTGGTTGTTCCTGTAGCACTTTATTCAGCGCCTTTTGCGCCTGAATTTTATTCACCTGTAGCGACAACAGGGCGGATAACGCTTCCTCCCTAATCGTATTGTTTGCCTGAGCGACGGGGAGCGGAGTATCCCCCGCTGTTTTTATCAGTTTTGTTTTCAGGTCGAGTATAATCTGCTTTGCCGTCTTTTGGCCTATACCTTTGATTTTGCGCAGGGTCGCCTCATTCTCGCCAATGATAGCGGCGCGTATTTCGTCGGGGCTCATCGTGGACAGCATCACCTGCGCAGTAGCAGGCCCCACCCCTGACACGGAAATCAGATGGACGAACAATTGGCGCTCTTCGTCATCCGCAAAGCCGTACAATGTCTGCGCATCTTCTTTGACGTGGTAGTAAGTCAGTATTTTGACCTGTTCCAACTTCTCCACTTTAGAATAGGTAAAAAGGCTGATGTTGACGTAATAGCCAATCCCCGCTGCCTCTACTACTATATATGTGGGAGTTTTAAAAGTAATCAGGCCTTTGATATAGGTAATCAAATCTTCCCTTTTGTTAATTTGAAAATCAGGCGGCGAAGGTATGAAATTCGGGATTTAAAGTTTTTTGCAGTATCAGGTCATTGTGTCAAATGGGGAAAATTTTGCCAACTTTGCCGCTATTCTTCACCCAAAAACGGTCAACCCGACGCCGCACAAAATTTCACTATGGCAAAACGCAAACCTGCTACGGAACAAAAAAAGACACCTGAAGCCCGCGCCGGCGATTTCGACCGCTTTGTCCGGCTCAGTAGCTGGCTCATTTTTGCTCTCGGATTTGCGCTCTACGCCAATACCTTATTTTTTAATTACGCCGTGGACGACGCCATTGTCATCTACGACAATGAATTCACCTGCAAGGGCGCTGCCGGTATCCCCGACCTGCTCCGCTACGATACTTTTCGCGGTTTTTTTAAAGTAGAAGGAAAGGAGTCCTTAGTGGCAGGCGGCAGGTATCGCCCGCTCACTCCCGTCATGTACGCCCTGGAAGTGCAGTTTTTTGCCCCCAAAAAAAAGGACGCTGTCGGCGAAATAGTCAAAGATAAAAATGGCAATACCCTGTTTGACCCCAACGAAGACGGTCGGCTGAATGCGGTGAAATTCATCGGACACCTCGTCAACGTACTGCTCTACGCTCTCACGGGGGTCGTGCTGTATCTCCTGTTGCTGAAAATGTTCGCAAAGGGAGAGCGCCCCAAAAGCCCGTACGGCTATGCCGCTTTTGTTGCGCTGGCCGCCACGCTGCTCTTCGTCGTCCATCCCATCCACACTGAAGTAGTCGCCAACGTAAAGGGTCGGGATGAAATCGTCAGCCTGTTGGGAAGTTTAGCGGCGGTATATTTTTCCTTAAAAGCATTTTTTGAAAAAAAATCAGCGCTAAATATAACGGCGGGAGTTCTTTTTTTCCTCGCCCTGATGTCCAAAGAAAACGCCATCACTTTTTTGGCCATCGTACCCCTGGTCTTTATCTTTTTTACTTCCGCCAAATGGAAGAGAATTTTGACTACCACGGTTCCCTATGTCATAGGCGCCGCTGTTTTCCTGATTATTCGGGGAAGCATTCTCGGATGGGATGTGGCTGGCGAAGAGCCTCGGGAGTTGATGAACAACCCGTTTTTAAAGTTAGTCGGAGGGCAGTACGTAGATTTTTCATCGGGTGAAAAATTTGCCACTATTTTCTACACACTCGGCAGGTACCTTCAACTGCTCGTCTTTCCGCTCCACCTCAGCCACGATTACTATCCGCGCGCCATACCCATTATGAGCTTCGGAAACTGGCAGGTCATCCTGTGTGCGCTAATGTATCTGGGATTAGGCATTTTCGCCCTCCTGCGTTTTTCCAAAAAGGATCCGGTAAGTTTTGGCATTCTCTTTTTTCTGATCGCTCTTTCCATCGCCTCCAATCTCCTTTTCCCCATTGGAACCAACATGAGCGAGCGCTTTGTCTATATGCCTTCCATAGGTTTTGCCATAGTCGTGGCAGTTCTGTTTTACAGGCTGACGGAGGGTCGGGTGAAGCCAAAGTCTGCGGCATTGTTGGCGGGTATCGCCATTTTGGTATTGCTGAGCGCAAAAACCTTTATGCGAAATTTTGCCTGGAAAGACAATTTTACCCTATTCACGACGGACATTCAGACCGTGCCCAACAGCGCCAAGCTCCGCAATGCCGTAGGCGGCGAACTCATCGCACAGGCCATTAAGCCCGAAAATGCCGCCCGCAAAAATGAAATGCTCAGGGAGGCGACACAACACCTGAGCGAAGCGGCTAAAATTCATCCGGGTTATAAAAATGCGTTCTTGCTACTCGGCAATGCGTACAACTACCTACAGCAATATGAAGCCTCTATCCAGGCATTTGAACAGGCGCTGCGCTTAGACTCAGGGTACAGCGAGGCCAACAATAACCTCGGCATCACCTATCGGGAAGCCGGCAAGTTTTACGGAGAGCAAAAAGGCGATCTCGACAAGGCGCTGACCTATCTGTCAAAAGCCTATGAAATGCGACCTGACGACTACGAAGTTTTGAGGCTCCTGGGAGTAGCCTACGGCGTGGGTGGAAATAGCGAGAAAGCAGTCGAGTTTTTTACCAAAGCATTGGCGCTACAGCCCGACAATGCAGACGCATTATTCAACTTAGGAGTGGCCTGGATAAACGCCGGACAACAGGAGAAGGGTTTGGAATTCATTCAAAAAGCAAAGGAAATCAAACCTGACATAGAAAATGAACGTAGAAGCGGGAAGCAGAACGCTTCACAGGGTGAATGAACCCGTCCATCATACAGGACTTTAAACCTTCTTAAAAAAGGTTTTTTTGAAAAATTCTTCTGGCGCCTGCGGCATTTATTGACGGGAAACTGTCCTGCCAAACGACAAAACTGTGCATTTACCTTTTTCATCAAAGCTTAGGAATTTGGTTTTTTCTATAACTTAGCCTGTCTTTGTCAAAGACAGAATTTCAACCGCTCAAACAAAACCTGAAAACGCCGGATCAACGAATGACTCTCGTTTTTCAGAAAAAAGAAATCTTATGAAATTTACCTCTACTTCGTCGCTACTTTACGTCAAACGGGCATTCCTGCCTTTGAGCATATTCCTTCTTTCCTTTTGGACAGGCGGTCTATTGCACGCACAAACGACCTGTACCTACACTATCCAAATGTTCGACAGCGTGGGCGATGGCTGGAATGGGGGCGTCATCACCGTTGTTTCAAATGGCGAAACCACTACCCATGCCCTGACGACAGGAGCTTCCGGAGCTTCCACCTTTGAGGTGACAAACGGGGCGCCCATCACACTCTCCTGGGCTCCCGGATCCTGGGCTTACGAGGTCAGTTTTAACCTTCTGAATCCCGACGGCTTAGTCTTATTTTCTGCATCTGATCCAATACCATCAGGCGTAATCTATAGCGCCATTGGATTCTGTCCCAACTGTCCGGCGCCTAATCCCAACCTGACCATTATTAACCAAATCACAGACTCAACGGCTTTCGTCAATTGGTTTGACGTCGCCTTAGCCAACAACTATTTTATAGAATACGGCCCCCAGGGTTTTCCCTTTGGAACCGGTATAACTCTCTCAACGGTAGTCTCAAATACTACCCTGACGGGGCTTAATCCGGGCGTCGCCTACGACGTTTACATCGCTTCCTTTTGTGGCGAAGACAGCGTGAGCGTTTACATCGGGCCGCTCAGTTTCCAGACGACTTACACGCCGCCTAATTCTACCGGAGGTACCTGCGACTATACGATAAAGCTTTTGGATTCCTACGGAGATGGTTGGAATGGCGCCAAACTGACGGTTTCTCACAATGGCGTCAATACGGATTATACCCTGCTCAATGGCACTAATACCACTTACATTTTTTCCGCTTCGATTAATGTGCCCATTCAGTTCTCTTATACCGCCGGCTTTTACGATTTCGAAGTCAGCTACGAGATTTATAATCCCGACGGAGTGTTGATTTTTTCCGACGGCCCCTATCCACAGACGGGGAATGTCTTTGCCACTATCGCCTGCCCAACCTGCCCCGGCCCACTCAACGCCTGGATGGCCGACGTAAACGCCAACAACGCTCAGGTGGCCTGGAGCAAATCCGCCGGCGCTACAGGCAATTACCTCGTTGAATACGGCTCGATGGGATTCACCCTCGGCACGGGTACGCAATTGAATATCGTCGGCAGTCTAAGCCAGGCCAACCTGACCGGCCTCCAGGAAAATACCTGGTACAACGCCTATGTTACTTTGGACTGCGGAGATGAAGCAAGCAAGCCTATCGGCCCGCTTATGTTCAAAACCCTTTGGCTAAAAGACATTGGCGTCAGCGACATTCTCACTCCCGATCCTTCGACCCAATGCTATCTGTCCAATAATGAAACCATCACCGTTCTACTAACCAACTACGGGCAGTTGCCTCAAACCCTGTTTGAATTTTACTATGCCGTCAATGGACAGGTTGCGCCCATTCCCGTTCCGGATGATGGGCTGTTCACCGGTGTAATCGGGAATGACAGCACGCAACTCATCCAATTCGAGACTCCCTGGGACTTCTCCAAGCCAGGTATTTACATAATAGAAGCCTGGACTGTTCTGGACGGCGACATTAATACTGCCAACGATACTTTCCGCTTAGAGTTAAGGACAGCCTACACCAAACCGCTCAAAGAAGATTTTGAAAGTAACACTGTACCGGAAGGCTGGACGCATAACGGCTTTGTCTATGCGCCTTTCTCTCATGGCAATGAAACTTATGTACTCGGCAGAAATCTCTATTCCGGAATTCAAACCTTCACACTGACTACCGACCGCGTGGGCCCAGTCTATGCAGGCGACAGCCTTTACTTCGACTATAGGTTCGTAAACTGGTATGACGGAACCGTCCCAACTGAACTGCAGGGCGACACCAGGTTAGAAGTGCAGATATCTTCAGACTGCGAAGAGAGCTATCAGACCGTCATGACCATCAACAGCCTCAACCACGTCACTTCTACCGATATGGCGAGGAAGTTTATCTTATTAGACGATTACGACGGCAGACCCGTCAATATCCGGTTTATAGCCACCTGGGGTTCGGGCGACTTCTGGTTTGATATAGATAATATCAACGTAACAGGATGCCCCGGCAGCCTCGCGCTATTTGGAACCATCAAAGCCTCTTCCGGGAACGCCTCCACGGGTAGTATCACCGTCGAGCCTCATGCGGGGACTCCGCCTTATTCCTATGAGTGGAATATCGGCGATACCAGCCCAACGGTGACGGGATTGCCCAGCGGCGTTTACGAAGTAAGCGTGGTAGATGCCAACGGATGTACCGACGTCGCCTCCTTCAGCGTGGGAATTACAGGAAGTAAAGAGGAGATAACAGCGGTAGAAAATATTTTACTGTATCCAAATCCATCTTCCGGTAAGGTCTTCCTCGACGTCGCTTTAGCTGAAGCTATGGAAGTTCAGTTGCGCGTTTTCAATATGAGCGGCCAATTAGTTTCTAATGCAGGTTCATTTTTCCAAAAAGAATTGAAGGAGGAACTCGACCTGAACAACCAGCCCCCAGGCATGTACATTTTGCAAATAGTCGCCAATGGCAGACCGTATTATGCAAAATTGATGCTGACGAGATAAATCAGGAACAGGGGGCAACCCTATAAAAAGGATGCTTGTTTACAGCAGGTATCCTTTTTATTTTTGCACACTTTGATACACTACTTTTTTTTATTTTTTTTAAAAAATGGGCGGATTTTTGGATGGTACCCGACAAGTAAATTCTAAAACTCAACACTGCCCCACCGGAAAAGCGCGACAATCTGAGCATTCGTACACCTCCGCTCTCTCCGCGTTTTTTGACTAAATAAGTTCGATTATTATGAAAAATAAACTTCGCCTGGCCATTCTGGACATGAACAATAAAACCCGGAATCTGGGCATGACGAACATTCAGGATGTCGTCAAAAAATTTAATGAAGATATTGAATATCAGGTGTTTGAGGTTCGGAGTGAAGTGCAAATACCCGATTTGAGTTTTGATATCTACATTTTTTCCGGCGGCCCGGGCGACCCCAGAGTCGGGGAAGATGCCTGGCTAATACCGTTCAATGAACTATTGGATCAACTATACGATCACAACCGCGAAGGCAGGGGGACAAAGAAATACTGCTTTTTCATTTGTCACTCCTTTCAGATGGCCTGCCATCATTTTCAGGTCGGGACCATCACTCCTCGTCGAGAAAAGTCATTCGGTACTTTTCCGGTTTATAAAACAGAAGAAGGCAAAGCGGAATGGCTCTTCCAAAACCTGTCCGACCCGTTCTGGGTGGCAGACTTCCGCTCCTTTCAGGTCATAGAACCCCGGCTAAAAGAAATGGAAGAAAAGGGAATGAGTCTTATTCTAATCGAAAGGGAACGCCCGCATCCGGCGCTCCCCAGAGCTATTATGGGCGTGCGCTTTTCCGAAGAAATGATTGGCACTCAATTCCATCCGGAAGCAGATCCGGAGGGAATGAGGGTTTATTTTTCCGAAGAAGAAAGGGTTAAAGCTATCTTGGAAGAATTTGGCGAAGACCGGTACTTCAGCATGTTGGACGACCTCAAAGACTCAACTAAGATTGCCCGGACACATTCCATCGTCCTCCCATTTTTTCTCCATAAGTCCATTCAGAAAATCAGAGAAGCTAATCTGACCCTGGCATAGTTCAGATTTATAGAAAAATGCCGTCAAAACAAAAACTAACGCAATGATTGCCCAACTTAGAGACGCCTTCAACGCTTCGTTCACTGAAGAAAAATACCAGGCTTTTCTCGATGAAATTCAAGTTCAGGCCGGCCAAAGACCTCTCTTCCACGTCGCCGAAACGCCAGCTTTTATTCCAAAAGAACTCGGCGACCAGCTCCTTGAAGCCTGTGATGAACTGGCTGTCACCCTGACTCGTCCTGACTTCAGGCAAATCTCTCAGGACGCCATCCTGCCCGGAAGCTACGTGCCCAACGAAACCGATCACACGACTTTCTTGTGCATTGACTTTGGGATATGCAGCGGAGAAGACGGGAAGCTCATTCCCCAATTGATTGAAATTCAGGGCTTTCCCTCTTTATATTGCTATCAGGATGTATGCGCAAATGCGTACAGACATCATTTTGATATCCCCGAAAACTTCGACCATTTGTTCGGAGGTCTGACCCATGAGTCCTACTGCGAATTGTTGCGGAAGGTTATCGTCGGAGATTCCAGGCCGGAAAACGTCATTTTGTTGGAGATAGAACCGCACAAGCAAAATACCCAGGTTGATTTTTGGGCGACAGAACGCATGCTGGGTATCAAAGTCGCCTGCCTCACAGAACTCAGGGTAGAAGGCAAAGACGTATTTTACCTAAATGAACAGGGTCGCAAAGTGCAGGTAGAGCGCATCTACAACCGCGTCATTTTTGATGACTTAGGAAAGAGAACCGACCTAAAACGAGAGTTTTTCTTTGAAAATGAATATAATATCCAATGGGTAGGTCATCCTCACTGGTTCGCAAGAATCAGCAAGCACACGCTGCCGTTGTTCAACAGTCGCTTTGTGCCCGCTTCTTTCTTTTTAAACGAACTCAAAGAAATCCCCGAAAACCTCAACGATTACGTGCTCAAGCCGCTTTACTCCTTCTCTGGTCAGGGGGTTTTGATTCATCCCACTAAGGCAGATATTGAGGCCATTCCCGACGATCAGCTCAAAAATTATATCCTGCAAAAAAAAGTCAACTACGTACCCGTCATAAAAACAATGGATGAGCCGGCCAAATTAGAAGTCCGAATGATGGGTATCTGGGAAGATGGAGAGGCAAAGCCTCAGGTCGTCACGAATCTCATCCGCCTCAGCAAAGGAGAGATGATAGGCGTCCGGTACAATAAGGACAAAACCTGGGTGGGCGGCAGTATTGGCTTTTTTGAAAAATAGGAAAGCTAAAGTCTTAGGAATCAAACGATTTGTTTTCAATGGGGGGGGGGAATAATCCGCCGGTGACTTTCTCTTTTGTCGGGATAAATTCAGGTTGAATTTTATCAGAACACATTCAGCTACCTATCTTTGGCGGTCGAAGGACGACAAGATTCAAAATAATTCCACAAACGAAAAGTATGCGACTTACCGAAGTAGTCAAGCATCTCCTTATCCTCAACGTGCTGATGTTCCTGGCAGGCTATGCCATACCAGGAAACACCTTAGCCCTTTATTATCCTGGCTCGGAGATGTTCCGGCCTTATCAGTTGGTGACTCACTTTTTCATGCACGCCAATTTCATGCACATCTTTTTCAATATGTTCGCTTTGGTGATGTTTGGAACGATGCTGGAGATGATTTGGGGGCCAAAAAGATTCTTGTTCTTTTATCTCTTCTGCGCTTTTGGCGCCGCGGCGCTGCATCTGACCGTCAACTATTTCGAAGCCGCTAAGTTCATCAGCCAGCTCAGTCCCGAGGCGGTGAGCTTAGTTCAGCATGAAGGCAGGGAAGTTTTACTCTCCGGGAAAAACTACCTTGACCCCGCCATGTCTGGTCTGAACCTGATTTACAATACGCCCGTAGTCGGAGCCTCAGGCGCTATTTTTGGCCTGTTGCTCGCTTTCGGAATGTTTTTCCCCAATCAGGAGCTGATGCTCATTTTTTTGCCGATTCCCATCAAAGCAAAATACTTCATTCCGGTGTTGATGCTCATTGAGCTATTCCTCGGAGTCAGCCAGTTCTCCTGGGATAATATTGCGCATTTCGCCCACTTAGGCGGCGCTCTATTTGGCTTTTTGCTCATCATGTATTGGCGATCGAAAAAGGGAGGAATGTAAGGAGGGGTGGAAATCAGCGGAAATTCCCCGCTCAAATTCAGTGGAATTTTTTTGAAAACCCATGCTGGTATTTTACCGTTTCTTACTTAATTAATAATTGGTAAGAATGGCGGCGCCTTCATAAAAGTTTCTGAAAGAAAGTTTTAAACTTGTCAGACATTCAATTTGGAACAAAACAAAGCCAAGCGTCGGTAGGGGTTCACACCGGTAAAATATATTAATTTTGTCCAAAGCATTTGAGAGACATGTTCAGTTCGATTTGGTACGATATTAAGCGACAATTTAACTACGGGAACACTCTGACCCGAATCATCCTGATTAATATTGCTGTATTTGTAGCGGTGAATATCTTCAGGTTCATCATGTTCCCCATAGAAGGCGGCTCGCCTCCGCCTACCTACGAAAAGCTAATCGAATTCCTCTCCATCTCCTCTGACTGGCTACACAACCTGACCCATCCCTGGGTGTTCATCACACATGCATTTCTCCACGAAGGCCTATGGCATATCTTCTGGAATATGATTTTGCTGTACTGGTTTGGGCGCATCGTCGGCGACCTGCTCGGGGACAAGCGAATACTCCCCATCTATCTGTTAGGAGCCTTGGCCGGAGGGCTTATCTTTTTCATTTTTGCCAATCTGAGTTCGCCCTGGAATTTCGGTCATTATGCTTTAGGCGCCTCGGCAGCCGTGATGGCTATGTTGATGGTTGCCGGCAAATCAGCTCCGGAGTATTCTCTTTCTCTGCTGTTCATCGGCTCGGTAAAGCTCAAATTCATCGTAGCTGCTTTTATCTTTATAGACGTCATTGCACTATCCTGGAACAATAATTCCGGCGGTTCTTTTGCCCACTTAGGCGGCGCCTTCATGGGTTATATGATTGCCGCTCAACTACAGCAGGGCAACGACCTGACGGCGCCCGTCAATCGTTGGATAGCGTCCATTTCCAAACTTTTCGGAAAATTCTCCGCACCGCAGGCGCCGCGGCCAAAGATGGCCTACAAAAATGCCGAAGCCAAAAAACGCTATGCCGGTCGCTTCAACCAGAAAGGGAATCAGGCGAGCGATACGCACGACCTTTCCCATCAGGAAAAACTCGACGCCATTCTCGATAAAATTAAGAAAAGTGGATACGAAAGTCTTTCCACCTCTGAAAAGGAATTTTTATTCGATGCCAGTAAAAAATAAACGTCCGGCCTTCTTACGGCCACATCCACCTAAATCCGTCACTCCTTTTTGAAATTCATCAAAAACATAGCACGCTGGCTCAATCTGGCGCTCATTCTGCTTACCCTGCTAGCCTATCTATCGGCTCTTGTCAATCCCGCCAAAGTCTGGCTGCTGGCTTATCCGAGTTTGGCCTATCCGTTTTTGCTCTTGGCAAATATCGCCTTCATCGCCTTTTGGGCTATCAGAAAAAACCGCTATTGGCTATTTTCATTCGGGTGCATCCTGGTGGGATTTACACATCTAAGCAATTTTTTCAGTTTTCATTTTTTTAAAGATAAAAAGGGAGAAGGGGAAGAAATCAGGGTAATGACCTACAACATCGGGGGAATGAGCAGCTATCCGGGCATTCGGGAGCTGACCCGCAAAGAAAAATCCGTCCTGCTAAAAGCGCTCGTTCAAAAGGCAGGTAATCCACAAATTCTCTGTATCCAAGAAGGGGGACATCCGCAGGTGATGGATAGCGTCAAAACTGCTTTCGCCCACTCCCATTACTTTAAAGAAAATGGAACTCTCATTTATTCCAATTTTCCTTTTGTTGACAAAGGCTTCGTACCTTTTCCCAAAGGGACGGGCAACTCCTGCGTCTGGGCTAATTTAAAAACACCCTCCGGCGTCGTGCGAGTCTATAGCGCGCATCTCGAATCCAACAAGATGAGCCAGACTGCCGACCGGATTGCGACTTCGGGAGATCTTCGCAGGCGCAGCACCTGGAAAGACATTGTTTTTGTGATGCGGCGCTACAAAAACGGAGCCGTCACGAGGGCAGGGCAGGCGCAGCTCATCGCTCAGCACATCGCCGCCAGCCCCTACCCCGTCATCCTTTGCGGCGACTTCAACGACCCGCCGGTATCTTACATCTATCGCCTGCTGTCAAAGGGGCTTCAGGATAGTTTTGTCGAAAAAGGTATGGGCATCGGCTCAACTTATGCCGGAAAACTGCCTGCGCTCAGGATTGATTACATACTTTCGGCGCCCCAATTCAGGGTGCTGGATCACCAGGTGCTGAAATCGGAACTTTCTGACCATTATCCCGTTTTGGCTAAGATGACTTTGAAATGAAGAATAGAAGGTTTTTGGAAATGCAAACTCCATTTCTCCAATAAAAAATTCAAAAAACAAACGAAAAACAAAGGATTTAAAGAACAACAAAAAAAGACATGTCCGATTTACAGATTTACAACAGCTACACAGGAAAGAAAGAAATTTTTAAGCCCATCCACGAAGGGCGGGTGGGCATGTACGTCTGTGGGCCGACGGTTTACAGCGACGTACACTTAGGCAACTGCCGGACTTTTGTCAGCTTTGACGTCATCTATCGACACCTCCGATATTTAGGATACAAGGTTCGCTACGTCCGCAACATCACCGACGTGGGGCACCTCGAAGCCGACGCCGACATAGGCAGAGAAGATAAGATTTCAAAAAAAGCCCGCCTCGAACAACTCGAACCAATGGAGGTCGTGCAGCAGTACATGAACGGCTTTCACGAGATGATGAAGGTTTTCAATGTCCTGCCTCCTAATATCGAACCCCGGGCGACAGGCCATATCCCGGAGCAAATTGAAATGGTGCAAACCATTCTCGACAAGGGTCTGGCCTACATCAAAAATGGCTCTGTCTATTTTGACACGCTAAAATTTGCAGAAAAATACGGCGTCTATGGGCAGTTGTCGGGGCGCAAAATCGAAGAACTTTTTTCCGATACCAGAGATAATTTGAAAAATCAGGATGAAAAAGAACATCCTTCCGATTTTGCCATTTGGATAAAGGCGGCGCCTGAACACCTCATGCGCTGGAATTCCCCCTGGTCGGTGGGTTTCCCCGGCTGGCATTTAGAGTGCTCGGTGATGAGCACCAAATACCTGGGCGAGAAATTCGACATCCACGGCGGCGGGGGCGATTTGAAGTTTCCCCACCACGAAAATGAAATCGCCCAGAATTACGGCGCCTGCGGTCATGCTCCCTGCAACTACTGGTTGCACGGAAACATGCTCTTGCTCAATGGTAAAAAAATGTCCAAGAGCGAAGGCAACTCCATCATGCCCAGCGAACTTTTTACCGGCCAAAGCAAGCACCTGTCCAAAGCCTACTCGCCTATGGTCGTCCGGTTTTTCATGCTGCAAACGCACTACCGCAGCACGCTCGACCTGACCGACGAAGCTCTACAGGCAGCCGAAAAAGGCTACCGCCGACTCATGGAAGGGAATAAGGTATTGCAGGAACTCGTCCATCCGGGCGGGGGGCGAGCCGGCGATACCGACAAGGAACTCAATGCGCACATTGATGTAGTATTCGAAGATATGAACGACGATTTCAATACGCCAAAGGCTCTGGCCGGTCTGTTTGAACTCGTCACGAAAATCAACAGTCTGAAAGGCGGCCAACTGTCCTTTGAAGGCATTTTACCGGAAACCTTAAATCGTTTGAAAGAAGTCTTTAACGACTTCATCTTCAATATCTTCGGGTTGATGACAGAAGATTTTGACTCCTCCGGCGACGGCGTAGTGGAAGGGCTGATGAAGTTCATCCTCGACATGCGACAGACGGCCAGGACGAATAAAGACTGGCCTACTTCCGATAAAATCAGAGACGTCTTAAAAGAACTCGATATAGTCGTCAAAGACGGCAAAGACGGGGCTACCTGGTCAAAGGCATAAGCGGGGCGCCGGCGGAGCAATTCACCGGCCCTTATTCCCATGCTCCCGCAACAAAATTTACCTTTGCGCCGTTTTAGCCCGTCTGCATCAGAATTAAAGCGAAATCTTCCAACATTAAACACACCCTAAAAAGCTTCTTTGATTTTTCATAACCGGCGCCGTGAAATCCTTTAAAGGAGGCGTATTTTTTGAATTTTTTTAAAAAAATATGCTTTCAGTAGGAAGTTCCACGGTCGTCGACCATTCAAAACGTCAAATAAATATTGCGTAGAACATGTCTCAAACAGCCTATAAATCCGATGTAGAAGGAGTGGACGCCCTGTCGCACTCCTATAAAGAACTAAAAAAGGAAATCGCAAAAATCATTGTCGGGCAGGATGAAGTGGTTAGAGCGGTGATTATCTCGCTTTTTTCAAATGGCCACAGTCTCTTGGTCGGCGTGCCAGGTCTTGCAAAAACGCTGCTCGTCAGCACCATTGCGGAAGTGCTCGAACTGGGTTTCAAGCGCATCCAGTTTACGCCCGACCTCATGCCTTCCGACATCACCGGCTCT
Source organism: uncultured Saprospiraceae bacterium (assembly GCA_964643005.1). Taxonomy (GTDB): domain Bacteria; phylum Bacteroidota; class Bacteroidia; order Chitinophagales; family Saprospiraceae; genus UBA6168. The sequence goes on from CAZXQI010000006.1 coordinate 25,890, forward strand.
GAAATCCTGGGCGAGGATCGCCATTTCAAATTCAATAAAGGCCCTCTCTTCGCCAACATCGTCCTGGCGGACGAGATTAACCGGACGCCGCCTAAGACGCAGGCCGCCCTTCTCGAAGCCATGCAGGAGCGCTCCGTCACCGTGGCCGGTACGCGCCACGATCTGCCGACGCCCTTCTTTGTATTGGCCACCCAAAACCCAATCGAGCAGGAGGGTACCTATCCCCTGCCGGAAGCCCAGCTCGACCGCTTCATGTTCAATATTCCGCTCGATTATCCATCGTATCAGGAGGAAATCAACGTGGTGAAAAATACGACCGGCGTGAGAACCGCAGACCTGCAACACATCCTCAGCGATAAGCAAATCCTCGGCTTTCAGCAATTAGTGCGCAAAATACCCGTAGCCGATAACGTGCTGGAATACGCCGTCTCTTTAGCCTCCAAAACCCGCCCTGGCACGGATAGAGCCACCGACAGGGTAACCGAATATATTTCCTGGGGAGCCGGTCCCCGCGCCTCGCAGTACCTCGTCCTCGGCGCCAAGTGCCATGCCGCCATCAACGGCAAGTACTCCCCCGACATCGAAGACGTGCGGGCTATCGCCAACTACGTGCTGCGCCACCGCATCGTCCGAAACTACAAGGCAGAAGCGGAGGGTATAACTGAGGAAAATATTATCGAATCCCTGCTTTAAATGGATGAGATTGCCCTGGTTTCAGCAGGCCAGGAATTCGGGGAATCAGGGCAATTTTTAAAAGTCGCAGCTCAGCGATGGAAGCTCTCCCCGACAAACTTCAACACTTCCGGTAGAGCCGTACGCCAGTAGATCCAGGTATGCCCCCCGTCTCTGACCCGAAATTCATGTGGGATTCCCCTGTCAATCATCAGGCTGTGCAAAGCCATATTTCCCTTGATTAAAAAATCATCGTCGCCGCAATCAATGTAGTAGCGCACCTTTTTTAGGTCTTCGACATTGGTATTTTTGACGATATCTAAGATGGAGTTCTGGCGATAGTGCGGGCTGAGTCGGGCTTCTCCTTTCAGTCCCTTGCCATAGGGTTCGCCCACTAAACTATCCCAAACATCGTCGGACATTTCCAAAATCTCCTCCTCAGTCCATATACCTGCACTTAGGGGCGCAGCGGCGGCAAACAAATCGGGGTGCTTAGCGGCCAGAAGCATCGTCCCAAAGCCGCCCATCGAGAGACCGGCAACGGCGCGGAACTCCTTCCTCACGCGAGTGCGAAACCCCCTGTCAATAGCGGGGATAAATTCCTGGACAAAAAAGTCTTCCCACCTCGATTTGCCGTCGTAGCTGTTGGCGTACCAGCCTATGCTCACATCCGGCGTCACAATAATCATCGGCGGCGCTTCGCCGCTATTAATAAGCCTGTCGGCAATGTAGTTCGATTCTCCATACTGAACCCAGCCGGTTTCATTGTCCGAAAAACCGTGCAACAGATAGAGGACGGGGTAGCTGCGGTTGGAAGTTTCGTAGTCAAATGGCAGATAGACGGAATACGCTACCTCTTTGCCGAGAATATTGCTTTTTACTTTCAGGCTCTCCCGAAGAGTCCCATGCTGGGCGAGTGCTGAAACAGCCAGAATGCTAAAAACGAGGCTTAGAATATTTTTCACGATCGTCAGAAATTTGTTTTGTTTTTCTTTGGCGGAGAGGAGGTCCATTGCGGGAAATCTTTTTTGCGCAGGCATATCGCAGACCAGTACATTGAACCTCAGCGCCAAATGACGGGATGCAGCTTATCTGCAACTTTCGATTGAGCAATATTGGCACAAAACTCTCTGTTATTTGAGGCGTCTGCCTTCTCCCCGACTCCGGTAAATTTAAAAGAAAGTTAGTCAGTCGCTGCAACGGGTTTTATTCAACTAAACAATACAGCAACTGTTCTAACAGTCTGCAATATTTTTTAAAAAAATCGTTTCTTTGGAAAATTTTTTCATCACCAAATTCACAACTAATGGCAAATAAAGGCATGTTCTCTTCCTCGCACAATCCTTTTATGAGAGAAGAAGCTTATGAAAATAGTGCAAAAGAAGTTCTGGACAGCGGCATGATTGGCGTGGATGCCGAGCGCATGACCGTTCAGGGAGCCATCAATAAATCTTTCATTCTATTCGGCCTGATGATGATCACCTCCATTGTCAGTTTTTTAAACCCCAGCAGCCTCTTCCTCTGGACAGGCATTATCGGTGGATTAGTAGCCGTTTTAGTGTGCAGTTTTAAACCGCATCAGTCGGGAACCTGGGCGCCTATTTATGCTTTGTTGGAAGGCCTTTTTGTAGGTTCTATCACAGCATTTTATGCCAATGCGTTTGAGGGTATCGTGTTCAAGGCGGTCACGCTCACCTTTGCGCTGCTGTTTTCCATGTTGTTCATCTACAAGTCGGGGATTATCAAGGTGACCGATAAGTTCCGCACCGGCGTCATCATGGCGACCTTTGCCGTCCTCATCGTGTATCTGGTCGCCATAGTATTGCGCTTCTTCGGCATTGAAATGCCCTACTTGCACCAGGGCGGAACCTTCGGCATTGGCATCAGCGTAGTCATCATCGGCATTGCCACTCTCAACCTACTCTTAGACTTCGACAATTTTGAAAAGGGAGAAAAGTTCGGCGCTCCGAAATTCATGGAGTGGTTTTCTGCCATGGGCCTGCTCGTTACGCTCGTCTGGTTGTATATCGAATTGCTCCGCCTGCTTGCCATCCTGAGCAGCAGACGTTAATAAGAAAAGTAAGTATTTGGAACTATGTAGCTAAGTGCGAGAGTTCCTGCGGGTTGATTTATAGTCGTGTAAATCAATCCGCATTTTTTTTAGACTATTTCGCAGATTTATCCTGGATGGACGCTGAAGAGTTATTCCCAAGAGTGGAATCTAAGCAAAGTGAGAAGCACTACTAAATTACCGCTTGCTGATGCGCTGGGTGGTAATGATCTTATTTGACCTGTCAATTACCTGAGCCAGGTACATGCCATCGGGCAGATCGCTCACATCGTATTTTTCTTCCTTTTCAATGCCTTCAAAAACTTTGAGCTTGCGGCCCACTAAATTGAAAATGGCTATCTCCTTAATGTTGTCGTCTAAATTTATACTGATGAAGTTGGTAGTAGGGTTGGGATAGATGGAAATCTTGGTGGGAAGTGGAGAGAGGGGATCGCCCTCGATATCGCCGTTTATCTGTCCATAAACAAGGCTGGAAATAAACAGGATTGCGACAAGGAGTATAGTTTGTTTCATGCAGATTATTTAAAAAAGTGGAAACTTCGAGCGGCAAATTACGGGTGAAAAAAGTAAATCACAAATTGAAGTTCTAATATTTAGAAAAAAATTAACTATGAACACAATAAAGGGAGGCAATGTCCGTGCTGCAGCAGGGTCTTTTGCAAAACCTTAGCTTGATTTTAGAAATGCTCAGCAAACGATTCTTCTGTTTTCCCTACAACACAGCGTCGGGAAAACAAAGCGGCGCCAGGTACCAGCCGGTTTTTTAGATTCATTTAGTCTAATAAATACCGTAACATCCTGCAAAATTCCGTACAATTGCTCAAAATTTCATCAAAATAAAAACAGTCAATCATGCCAAGACTAACTCCCTTTTCAAGAATTCTTATCGTCATGGCCATCGTGGCAATCGCCTTCTTTGGCGTAAAAAAATTCCTGCCCGGGCTTATTGGCGGCGATAGCGTCACTACCGAAAATACCGTCGCCCCATCCGCCAACGACGCCGCCGCTAATATTCACACGACCGAGTCCGCCGTATCCAATTTCAACTACACTGCTCCGGAGCCGGTCAACGGCAAGATGATGGGCGTCGTAGAATTAGGCGCCACGGGTTTCAATTCGTTCATCATTACGGTGGATCAACAAAAGAACTGGAAACTGAATAAATCCGATTTTGGCAGCAGCCTCGTGTATGAAGGGATGACCAACGACGCCGATGTCACTAAGGGTCTGAAGAACTATATCGCAGACATGTTGGCCTATGGTGTGGGCGGAAAAGACATCCACTTCGTCATCAGTTCGGGCGCACAAAAAGTCGAAATCACGAAAACCATTATCGCAGCGCTGAAGAAAATGGGCTACTTCGTGAATGCGGTGACGCCGGAGAAAGAAGGCGAGCTGGCACTGAAATCCGCGCTGCCCAAAGAGTACAGCGATAAGGCTTTTGTGGTGGACATTGGCTCCGGCAATACCAAGATTTCCTGGTTAGAAGGCGGGAAAGTCATGGCAAAAGAAGCCTACGGCGCCAAGTATTTCCAAAATAATGTCACGGATGAAGCCGCCTATCGCAACGCCGCAGCCGCAGTTAAGGGTGTGCCATCGGCAAAGCGGGGAACCTGCTTTATCATCGGCGGCATACCCTTTGAATTGGCCAGCCAGGTGCGCAAAGGGAAAGAACGCTACACCGTACTGAAAGCGCCGGACGACTACCAGGCAGAAGGCCAAAAGCAGATATCAGGCATCAACATCTACAAAGCCATTGCCGAGTCAACGGGCTGCCAGGAATTTGTGTTCGACTGGGATGCCAACTTCACCATTGGATTCTTACTCTCGCTATAAAGCAACTTAAACAGCTATAAACGATTGAGGCCGGACTGTGCAAGCCCGGCCTCAATCGTTTAAACTTCATGGGGGTTTTCATTCCCACATTCTTCTCTTATTCACCCAACTCAGTCTGCAATAAAAACAGCTCTTTCAAGCACATCCTGGTAATAAGATTCATACTCCGGCAATATATTTTTGATATCGAAACGCTCTGCCTGCGCCAGCGCATTTTTTCTGAATTTTTGCAAAACCTCATCGTCTTCTAAAATAGCAATAGAATTGGCCGCCATCTCGTCTATATCTCCAACGGAGCTGAGGAATCCCGTTTTTCCATCAATATTGACTTCGGGCAACCCCCCGGCTGTAGAAGAAATGACGGGCACTTCGCAGGCCATCGCCTCCAAAGCCGCCAGTCCAAAACTTTCACTCTCCGAAGGAATGAGAAAAAGGTCGGAAATGGCCAACAATTCTTCAACGGCGTCCTGTTTTCCCAAAAAGCGAATCTCCTGGCACAGGCCAATCTGCCTACAGAAGTCTTCGACGTGCCGCCGCTCTGGTCCGTCGCCTATGAGGAGCAGTTTGCTGGGTATCTTATCATGTACTTTTTGAAAAATACGCACCACGTCTTCTACTCTTTTTACTCTGCGGAAATTAGAGGTATGGGTGAGGATGCGCTCGCCCTGTGGGGCGATGGCTTTTTTGAAATGATCCTTGTTGACCTTCTTAAAGCGATCGAAATCAATGAAGTTGTAAATGACTCGAATGTCGTTGTCAATTTTAAACTGCTTCAAGGTAGCCTCCTTCAAAAACTGCGAAACAGCCGTCACCCCATCCGATCGGCTAATCGAAAATTCAACCACCGGCTTAAATGCGGGATTGGAACCTACTAAAGTGATATCGGTGCCGTGCAGGGTAGTGATAACCGGAACGTAACGACCCTCTCTCAACAGGATTTTCTTGACCATATAGGCGACAGCCGCATGGGGAATGGCATAATGGACGTGCAAAAGATCGAGGTTTTCAAACTTGACCACTTCGACCATTTTACTTGCCAGTGCGGTGTCGTAGGGAGGGTACTCGAATAGCGGATAATCTTCTCCCGTTACCTCGTGATAAAAAAGATTTTGGTGAAAAGTCGCCAGTCGGGCGGGTTGTCGGTAGGTGATAAAGTGAACTTCATGGCCTCTTTTCGCCAGTCCCATGCCCAGTTCTGTTGCAACAACGCCACTACCTCCAAACGTAGGGTAACAGACAATACCTATTTTCATAATGAAACGAATTGTACGTTTTTGCAAACACCTGTACGGGAACTTGGTTTAGGCTGGGTTTTTATCTTTTTTCTCCAAAATGCAAATGTCTTTCTGGATAGGAACCCCAATGTAGCTCTGTTAGCGTTTGGTGCGCTAACAGAGCCGGGCTATTGTCATTCACTTATGCTTTCTTCTTTGCAGCGGGTTTTTTAGCCGGTTTATCACCTCCGGCTTCTGCGTTGATGGAGCCTCGAATAAACTCGCCCCAGGTCATGTTGTCCTGGTATTCCTTCTGAGCGAGCGCTCTTTCAATGGCGTAGTTGGCCATCGTTTCGACGATCCATTCAAAGTTCTCTTTGCCGACGGAATTCACGTCTGCATCCGGCGCAGGATTGCAGAAGTCAATGGCGTAAGGCACGCCGTCTTCCACGCCGAATTCCACCGTATTGAGATCGTAGCCTAAGGCATTGCAGAGGCTCAGGGTGTAATCTTCAATAGTCGCCAGCAATTCTTTCGAAGCCTTGTGGTCGGCGACGTAGCGCAGGTGGTGAGGGTTGCGCGGTTCGTAGTCCATGATGTGTACGTGCTTGCGCCCAACGCAATAGCAGCGGAAATACTGCTGGAAATCCACCGCTTCTTGGAACATCATCACCAATTGGCCGGTCTCGTGGTAGGCTTTAAAAACCTCAGCCCAGCTTTCCACTTTGTAAACGCTTTTCCAGCCGCCGCCAGCGTGTGGTTTCATAAATGCCGGAAAGCCGCCCAGATAGTCGAGCATGGCGTCCCATTCCATTGGGAATTTCAGGTTGGTAAAACTTTCAGACGAAGTGTCGTCCGGATGGTCTTTGCTGGGCAATAGCACCGTTCTTGGAACGGGCACGCCCACCCGCTCAGCGATTATGTTGTTGACAAATTTATCGTCGGCGCTCCACCAAAAGGGATTGTTGATAACTGCTGTGCCGGTAATAGCGGCGTTCTTCAAATAAGCCCTGTAAAAGGGTACGTCTTGTGAGATGCGGTCTATGATGACAGCGTATCCGCTTGGCTTGTTGACCATCACTTCTTCCACTTTCACAAACTCGGCTGACACTCCTTCTACATGTTTTGAATTGACCCGCTCGACAAATGCCTTTGGGAAAGTTCTCTCCTTACCGAATAAAATACCTATCTTTTTCATTCAGAGTTAGTTTTAAATAAAATAAAAGATTATGGGTGCATTATTGAATTTTCAACAAATGAGATTCGCTAAATTTGCCAGCTTGAATATAACTTTTATCGGAAAAAAGGCTGGAATAAGGCTGTCAGAATCGGCGGTAAAGCTACGCCGATTTCCTGACTACCAAAACAAAAAGACCGCCTGGCAAAGCAATGCGACGCCCCACTCCACATATAGACAATCAGGAGCGCCTAAACCCAACTGCATGAGCAAAAATATTCAATCCGACATGCAAGGAAATACTTCTGCTTCTCCTCCTGTCAGCATTTCCAGGGAGCAGCGGGGACTGCTACAGGTACACCAGATACGAAACTTTCCTTCGGCTTCCCTGGGCGCCAGGTTCAGCGTGGACGTCTTTCTGCCGCCGGATTTCGACGCCAGCGGCTCCTTTAAATTTCCAGTACTGTATTTCAACGACGGGCAGGATATGCGAGCTATTCACCTGTTGGACACGCTGATGCTGCTCTACTCCCGAAGGTTTATTCCCTCCATCGTCGTAGTGGCCGTCTATGCGGGCGAGCGCCTCCAGGAATACGGAATTGCAGCTCAGCCCGACTATCGAAACAGGGGTAGCAAAGCAGGGCAATACGCAAAATTCCTCTCCGATGAATTGATGCCTTATGTGCGCAGCAACTACCACACGCAGACCGACCCCGGTATGGTCGCCCTGGCAGGCTTTTCCTTAGGAGGCCTTTCGGCAATAGATATCGTCTGGAATCACCCCCATCTGTTTGGCATTGTCGGAGTCTTTTCGGGCGCCTTTTGGTGGAGATCCAGAGATTACAACGAATCGGATCCGGATGGCGGCAGGATTCTACACGAGTCCCTGAAGAAAAGTCATCGGCGGCCTCATCTCAGGTTTTGGTTCCAGACCGGAACTATGGACGAGTCCGACGACCGCAATAACAACGGCGTGATAGACGCCATTGACGACACCCTCGATCTCATTGATATTTTAAAAAAATTGGGCTACGACCACAAAAGAGACATTCACTACAGAGAAGTCAAAGGCGGCATCCACCACCCTTCCACCTGGGGAATGGTGCTGCCCGAGTTTCTGATATGGGCTTTCGGCCAAAAGAAAACCAGAGAGGAGATGGCTTCCACCAGTTTAGATAGCTATTAAACCGCCATCGGAAAGACTCACCAGCTTTTCACCTGATAGGGATACCGGATTTGGTACTCTCTCTTCACTAATTTCAAAATCATCTCCCGCAGCGCATCCATGTTTTCCCGTTCTATCGCAGAAATGAAGATATTGTCGTAACCAAAGCGGTTTTTCAGATTGGATCTAAGCTCCCGTTCGATTTCTCCTTTGGTCTCGTCGTCGAGCAATTTGTCGAAGTACAATTCCCTGTAAAGGTCAATTTTATTAAAAACCAACAGGGTTGTTTTATCTCGCGAGCCGAGTTCTTCCAGGGTTTCATTGACGGTGTTGATTTGCTCTTCGTGGAGAGGGTGACTAATGTCCACCACGTGCAGTAGGATATCGCTTTCCCGCACTTCGTCCAGTGTGGATTTGAAGCTCTCCACTAAGTGATGGGGCAGTTTGCGAATAAATCCCACCGTATCGGAAAGGAGAAAAGGCACGCTTTCTAAAACGATCTTGCGGACGGTGGTATCGAGCGTGGCGAAAAGTTTGTTCTCGGCGAAGACTTCCGATTTGCTCAGGACATTCATCAGCGTAGATTTTCCGACATTAGTGTAACCGACTAAGGCCACCCGAATGAGTTCTCCGCGATTCTTTCGCTGCGTAACAGCCTGCCGGTCAATCTTTTCCAATTGTTTTTTCAAAATGGCAATCTTGTCGCGAACAATCCGGCGGTCGGTTTCGATCTCCTTCTCCCCCGGTCCTCTCATGCCAATCCCCCCGCGCTGTCGCTCTAAGTGAGACCAGAGACCCCTCAGCCTCGGCAGGAGGTATTGCAACTGAGCCAATTCAACCTGAGTTTTGGCCTGTGCCGTCTGCGCCCGCCGCGCGAATATGTCCAGAATCAAACTGCTTCGATCCACGATTTTTACCTTCAATTCGCTTTCCAAAATGGAAATCTGTTTACCCGAAAGGTCGTCGTCAAAGATGACGAGGTTCACCTCTTCGTGGTCGTCGAGATATTTCTTAATCTCCTCTACTTTACCTTTTCCAATGAAAGTCTTCGGGTCGGGATTCGGTAGCTTCTGGATATAGCGCTTCATGGTAGAAGCGCCGGCAGTTTCAGCCAGAAATTCCAGCTCGTCTAAGTACTCCTGCACCTGCTCCTCCGTCTGCAACTGGTGAATCAGACCTACCAGCACGGCATATTCTTTTTCAATAACTCCCTTTACAGCCGCAGAACTAACGTTCCATTCTTTATTCATAAATAATGCAATAGATATTCAGTAGAAAGTCCCCTGCGGGTAAATCTTCCCTGCGGAGAATTCCATTGATGTTCATTTTTAAAATTGTGGTTTTTTCAATTCGCAAAGGACGCGAAGTTTTTACCGCAGAGAAATTAAGCGTAGAGTTATTTTTTTTTAAAAAAAACTTCGCAATGTTTCAAGGGTGCGAAGTTTTAACACAGAAAGTACAAAGGCAGTTCCGCTTTACCGGTTTCCCCAAAAGAGAACCGCCATGAATTTCTGTCAAATTCCCCCTGCTCTCACATTTTGTTCAGCCACTGCTGCGGATTCAGTCTTTCCTTTTCCTTCCAGATTTCAAAATGAACTTCTGAAGTATTGGTTTTGCGATTGGTGCTCACTATGCCCAAAGTTTGGTCGAGTTTCACCTTATCGCCTTTTTTGACGTGAACCTCTTCTAAGTTAGAGTAAACCGTATAGTACTGGCCATGCTGCAAAATAACCATGTAATCAAATCCTGGAACAAACTGCGTACCCACCACTGAGCCTTCAAAGATCGCCTTAACCGTCGCATTATGATCCGTGCTGATGTCCACGCCATTGTTGACAATTTCAATATTTGGAATCGTAGGATGCGACTGGCGGCCAAAGCGACCAGTGACGACGCCTTTGGCAACGGGCCAGGGTAGTTTTCCCCGATTCTTCTGAAAATCTTTTGACAGGGCGGCTACTTCAGGGGTGGCTCTGGGTTTTTCCGCAGCGCCTCCAGGTGTAGCGGGGCGTTCTTCCCGTTGAATGCGCTTCATTTCCTCTTTGATTATTTTTTCGATCGCTGCATTGAGTTTTTCGGCTGCGGATCTTTTGGCATTGAGCTCGCGAACGAGGCGGGTTTCGCTGCCTTTCAGTTCTTCGAGCAGGCGGTTTTTGGAAGTCAGTTCTAAGCCGAGCAGCTCCGACTGCCGTCGGGTAGAATCCAGCAGCAATTCTTTTTCGTGTTTTCGCTCGTCCAGAGACCTGATTTTCTCCATCAGAGATTGCTGGGTTTCGAGGATGAGTTGAGCCTGCTTCTGGCGATAGCGGTCGTATTGCCGCAGGTATTGCCAGCGCCTGAAAGCGTCGTTGAAACTCTTAGCCGAAAACACAAACATCCAGTTGCTGCGGGTCAGTTGCTGGCGATAGGCATGTCGGGCTATCTGCGCATATTCCTCCCTAAGCCGATCCACATCATCGGAAAGCGCCACCACGACGTCGGCGGTGCGCTCCATGTTTTCCGTCAGATATTGGACTTCGGATTGCAGCGTCTCAATCAGCAACTGGCGATGGCCAATCTGCTTTTCGAGGGCGAGATAGCGGGAAATGGCGGCCTCCTTGCTCTGCTTGGTTTCACTTAACAATCTGGAAGTCTGCTCAATTTCCCTCAGCAACTTCTTGCGCCTGTCTTCTAATTCCTTTCGGCTCTGCTGACCAAAGGCAACAGATATGGCAATGATCAGGCAAACCAACAGACTCAGACTGCGCCGTATGTTGACCCCCTTAATCCACCTTTTCATAGTGAGCCGGTATTGTGAATTCGATCTTTTGCGGGACATTGAGCTCTATTTTTGAAAATTCAATCTGGACGTTCATCCGCCCCATATCTGAGCTATCTAAATCAAAGCTACGAACATAAGAAAAACTCTGCCTGCCTCCCACCGACCGGTAATCCGTCGCCCTCACATCCATGCTCCTGCTATTCCTAAAATCATTGAAAAAGAAACGATCCAGCAACAGTTTGGCGCCATCTAACCAGTATTTAGCCTCCAATCGCTCCGTCTTTTGCGATAGCAGATAAAAAGTAGAATCTATGGAAGCGCTGGTCTGATTGGAAAAAAATACGGGATTGCCCAGTAAAATAGCCTGCAAACCCTGAAATCCCATCGGCAGGCTGAACTCTTGCCGGGCGTATTCAAAGGGTCTGGCTAAGTACTCGCTGTTGAGCCGATCCAGAATAAAAATGCTGTCCGGTCGAATCAGCACCCTCAGCCCTTCAACGCTGAATTTTTTAAAATTCATCCAAATCACGCTGTCCTTTTGCATCCGGATATTGGCGGTAAACGACTCCCTGCCGTCATCGTCGGAGTAAGTGATTTTTGCTTTGCCCCCAAACCAGTCCGCGCTGACCTGGCTTTTGACCAAATGCTCCATCAGGTATTCATCCGTCCTCGGTTTGAGATGAACATTTTGCGTCTGGCGGGTTGTCCTACAGGCGGACAGCAGCAACGCGGCTAAGGACAAAAACAGAAAATTTGCAAATTTCAAAATCAAATGATTTTGTGAATGGTCGGCGTTTAAAACTCACAAAAATAGGGAGTTTAAATTGGATAAACAGCAGTCGGCAACCGCCGCAGCGTCAAGGAATCTTTAAATTTTTAATGATTATTTTTTTTAAAAAATGGAGCGCTCTCAGACAACGCTATCGCTTAGAAAAAGTCATTCCTGCGATTTTATAAACGCACATCAATAAAAACTGCAATTTTGCATGTTTTAAAAAAAATGAACATGATCCATCAGACACCTATACGACTGACGAAAATTTTCACCTTCGAAATGGCGCATGCGCTACCCGGCTACGTGGGCGAATGTAAAAATCTGCACGGCCATTCCTATTGCTTAGAACTCACCGTCCGGGGGTTCCCCCTGCGCCAGCCCGGCCACCCCAACGACGGCATGGTGATAGATTTTAAAGACCTGAAAAAAGTGGTGAAGAGCAATGTAATTGATCGCTTCGATCATGCCTTAGTGCTTCCCGAAAGTATGCCCAAAAAGGTGATCCAACTGCTACAGGAACAGTTCGACAAAGTCCACGTCGTTCCCTTTCAACCTACCTGCGAGCTGCTGTTGCTCCATTTCGTCGAAAGTATCAGGGAGAAATTGCCGGAGGGCGTAGAACTCTGGCAGGCAAAGCTTCACGAAACCGCGACTTCCTTTGCAGAATGGTTCAAAGAAGATATAAATCGCTAAATCTTTTTAGAAAAGGCAGGCTCATAAGCAGAGCAATTTTTCATAGAGAGCGCGGCATTTCGGAGGCTTGCCCTCGCTTTTTTACCTCCTACTTCTAAGGTTCTCACGCTCAGCCATTTTTTAAAAAAATCTGGGATTGCGAAAAGCGCTCTCATACTTCCCAATGCAATATTCCAGCATCAGTTCAAAGGTTCCCTGCGAATCGTGGCTGAGGCGGCTGAGCGCAATGTCATAGGCAAACCCCGTTTTCCAACGCTGTCCGGGCTGGTACTGAATCATCGCGACAAAGGCGTCGCCATAGGCGCTGACTTTCGACCGGCTCCAGCGATAAGTTCCTCCCGCCCAGAGCCGGGTTTCCTTTAGAAATCCAAAACTCAGGTGAGCGTCTAAAGTCGGGGGCGCATTTTTCAAAACCCTGGCGGCCAGAGCAGGGCGCATTTTCAAAGCCGGCGAAACGTCTAACAGAAAACCGGTATTCAAAAAGAGGTGAGGGGTCGTTCCGGAGAAGTCTGTGACGATGCCCGCATCGTTGGCCGATAATCCCCGCTCCAAAAGGTAGGGAACCGAAGCGCCAACAAAAAACCGTTCTGCTTCGAAATGGGCGCCCAATCCCACATTAAAAATGGAAGGCAGCTTATCCGTTCCGGCGGTTGGGTCGGCCTGGCCGGTGATCGTCTTTGCCTTATCCCAGTTCACAAAATGATACTGATAGGCGGCCTGCACGCCGATTCCCAATTTCCCTTTCCCAAACTCCACCCGATAGGCGTAAGCCAGGTTCACAAAAGTCGAATTGAAAAAACCGATGCGGTCGTTCATTAAGGTCAGTCCGAGGCCTACCCTGTCGCCGAAGGCCGGAGAATTCAAATTCAGGGATTGCGTAACCGGCGCTCCTTCTAATCCCAACCATTGCTGCCGGTGAAAAGCGGTAAGACAGGCGCTGCCATTGCTACCCGCCGCTCCCGGATTCAGGAGGGTTTTATTATAAAAAAATTGAGAAAAAATGGCCTCCTGTTGCGCCATGGCGCCCAGCCATAGCCAGAGGAAAATGAAGGAATAGAAATATCTCATTCGCGGTATCTTTTAATCTCTTCTGTTATTGGGTACTTGCTGCACTCTCCCCACCGCCCTCCTTATCGGATGATGGCGACGTACCCCGAGAGCACTGTTTTCGACTGGTCGTTCAGGCTTAAGCGATAGAAGTACGTTCCCACTGGCAGGGGATGTCCGTCGTAGCTGCCATCCCAGTCATTCTGATAATTGCCCGTTTCAAAAACCTTGCTTCCCCAGCGATTGAAAATGGTCAGGGAACTGCCCGGAAAACCGGCGGCGCAGGGAATGATGAACGTATCGCTCTCGCCGTCGCCATTCGGCGAAATCAGATTGGGGATAAAGCATTGTGACGAATTTGTCGCACTGGGCAATTCGATGCGCACTAATGCCGTATCGCATACCTCGGAGCAGTTCATCGAGCAGAGCAGATAGATAAATTCATCCGTCCCAAAAGAATGTGGATAAGGCCTATAGGCGATATTCCCCAGTCCATCGTCGCTCACGACGCCCTTCACAGGTTTTTTTAAAATAGAAAATTCGCGATCGGGGGCGTTTTCGACCTCGTCATTCTCTAAAATATTGACAGTCAGCAGGCTATCGTTATCAGTCATCAGCAGCAGGTCGGGCTGCGCCTCTATTTTTTCAAAAAAAAGCGTCACCGTATCCACTCCCGCTCCCGGGCAGACGCCATTCTCTAAGGTCCAGACGAAGCGGTTGGCGCCTGGCTGAAGGCTGCCGACATAAGAAGCCGCCAGCGTCGGCTGGAGCGCGAAGGCGCCGTCCAATGAAGTCCAGTAGCCGCTCCCGTTTAGCGGTTGAGCCGCCTGCAACAGGGGTTTTTCTTTTTCGGAGCAAATGATCTGGTCGTCGCCGGCAAAGGCAGTTCCCTCCTGCTGCGGAATTACTTTCAGCTCAAAGCCCGCCGAAATATCCGATTGGCAGCCATTGACAGAGGACAGGACGTAGTAAGTCCCCGTCTGCGCCGCCGTCAGGCCGCTCAGCGTCAAAAAGCTGTTTTCGCCTTCGCTCAGGGGCTGGTTGGTTGACCCAAAGAAAAAACTGTACGTCCCTCCGGGCGCGGCGTTACCCACTGAGAGCAGAGTCTCGGAACCTTCGCAAGCCGATGATTCTCCTGTGAGCCAGGGAGTAGGAGGAACAGGCTGGACAAAGAGACTGGCCGAACCGGTCACTGCAATATCGCAGCCCGGCAAATCCACCACCACGAGGTAGGCGCCCTGCTGATTAGGTTTGATATGCTCAATCAACGGATTGGGGACATTCGACTGAAAGCCCGCCGGGCCATACCAGGTGTAGCCGGCGCCGGGTATGAGCGTGGCTTCCAATTGCACTTCGCTACCCTCGCAGGCCGGATCGGTTGTCGAAGCGGGGTCGTTCACCTGTATGCTCGTCGCCGTGCCAAGTACGGTCACGATTTTTAGATTGGACTGGGGCGGTTCGCAGCCGTCCACCTTCGCCATGAGGAAGTAGGTTCCCGAATTGGAAGGCATGACTGAGGGCAAAAAGTAAGTGGGAAAAGCAGTTATGCCGATGAGGTAGTCCGCCTGGCCATCATTGAAATACCATCTGTACTCTACGTCATTCCCCGAATAGGGATTGGCGTTTAGCTCCAGCGTTTCCCCCTGGCAGAGCACGGGGTCGGCAATGTCAAGCACGGGAGCGGGCGCCATCGTCCCCACCTGTAGCGCGACAGACTCCGGCGCAGACAGGCAGCCCTCCGGCGATTCCAAGCCGAGGGTAAAAGCTCCGCTTTGCTGGGGCTGCACCTCGCCGAACACCAGTGGGAAAGGTCCTTCTGCGTTGGCAGACGCTGTGTAGCTAAAGCCTCCCGGCCCTGTCCAGGTGTATTGAACGGAGCCGTTGAAAGGCACGCTGTTCGCAGCGCTCAGGATGACGGGCGTTCCTTCACAATAGCTGCCCCCGCCGGTCATACCGACAATCGCCGGCGCCGGATTGACGGGGACGAGCGTCGTGGTGGTAGCTTCCGCCTGGCAGCCGTTTATTTTTACAATTAATTCAAATAAAGCGCTGTCGTGTAATATATAATTCGGATTCTGCTCCACAGAAATGAGCTGCCCCGTGCCGGCAATGCGCCATTCGTACACTCCGCCGGGCACGGACGATGCAAACAATTCCGCCGTCTCGCCCGTGCAAATTGCTCCTCCGTTCCAGGCGATGGCTACCGGTGCGGGTTTTAGTTCCACCGCAATGGAATTGGAATAGGGAGACGGACAGGTATTGACAATGCTCCTCACCAAAAAGGGCTGTACGGCCTCGGGGCTGTCGGGGGCGAGCACAAGGCTGGCGCTCCCGTCTCCGATGTTCTCGCCGTTGCCGTTTACCCAGTCATAAAAGACCGAACCGAGAACGGCGGGATTCTGAACCTGTAGTTTAATTTCTCCTTCTGGACAAACGGGGCTGTTGGTCGCCACCAAAGGCATTTCAGGTCTGGGCAAAATGCCGTCCACGACAATAGTAGAAGTGGATTTACAGCCGTTGAGGCCGGTCACTGTGAGCGTGTAGGCGCCTACGTCGTCAAATTGTGTATTGTAAATCAAAGGAGTCGGGGAGCTGGATGCGAAGCCGTTTGGCCCCGTCCATTGCCATGCCGTTATCCCGGAAGTATTAGAAAAAAACTGTAGCGCGCCGCCTTCACAAGGCTGGCTGAGGCTGAAATCCGGGAGCGCATTCGGCAGGCTAAGCACGTTCACCGGCATTTCGGCAGACTGCAAAAGGCAGCCATCCACCTGGACTTTTACCCGGTAATTCCCTGCATCAGCCGTCTGCACGGCATTCAGATTCAGCAGATTAGAAATTTGTCCCAACAGGGGAAGGTTGTTTTTATACCATTGAAAATCGACAGAAGAGCCGCCGTAGGGCTGCACAGAAAGTTGAATCTGGTCTCCCGGACAGGCAGATCCGGAACTTTGCACCACCGGCATGGCCACCGGATTGACGATGCCGGCGACCAACACACCTGCCGAAACGGTGCAACCAAAAAAATTGGCAACTTCCAAATGGTAAGCGCCATTGGCCGAAGCGGCAGCCCCGGAGATGACAGGGTTGACAGCCTGAGACACAAAACCATTGGGGCCGCTCCATTGGTAGCTGAGGTTCATGCCCGAAGCGTTGCCTGTCAGTTCCAAATCCTGCGGGGAGCAGTCGTCGGCTTTTTCATAATTGAATGCAGGGCTTGCAGAGGGAGTCGGGTTCAGCGAAATCGTCGTCTTCGCGAGGTTTTCGGACAGGCAGCCGTCCTGCTCGATTTGCAGTTCAAAAGTCTGAGCTGCCGAAATATTCGGCGCCACCGGATTGGGCTGCATGGAAAAGACCTGCGACTGTCCCATTCTCCGCCAGCGATAGACCGCTCCCGGCAATGGATTGGAGAGCAGTTGTCCGCTCTCGCCCGGGCATACAGCTCCGGTGTTTTCTGCAAAAGCCTGGGGGCGAGGCCTAATTAAAATATCCGTCGGCTCGCTTTCTGAGCGACAGCCCGCGGCGTCGGTCACCCTCACTCTCCAGCTTCCTGAAAGGTAGGCCGGATGGCCGGGGCCGAGATTGGTATAATTGGTCGTCGTGGTAAGGCCGCCTATCGCCAGGGTGGCGGCGCTCTGTCCGAGCGGACCTATCCACTCGTATTTTTCAGCGGGGACGTCTGTTTTAAGTTCAAATTTTTCTCCACTGCAAAGAGAGGGAACAGGTTGAAGAGTCGGCGGTTCGGGCAGGCTGTTGACCGTCAATATCTTAGAGGCAATGGCCGGTTCGCATCCTTCCGCATTTAATACCAGCGTATAAGACCCTGACTGATAAGACTTTACATCAGGCAGGACAGGATTGAACGAAGGAGAAGAGAAGCCCGCCGGGCCGCTCCATTGAAAGGCGCTGTTGGGAGGGAGCGGATAGGGCGAAGCAATTTTCAGCAGCACATCCTCTCCTTCACAGGCATTGGGCGGCAAATCGAGTTGCAGGCTCAGTGCGGTCGCCGGTAGCAATTCCAGCGCCGAGGCGGATTTTACCAAAGGGCAGCCTAAGCGGACAGCCTTCACCCGCGGCTGATAAATTCCGGCAGTCAGGCTGTGGAAAACAGCTTCCGTCTGCCAGTTCTGTCCGTCGTCAATGCTGTATTCTAAAGAATTAGCGCCCTGCGCAAAAATCTGAATAGCGCCATTATCGCCTCCAAGGCAGACGACGGGATCCGCCGTCCGGATGCTGTCAATTTTCAAATGTCCCGCCGTAAACAGGCAACTCAGGCAAGGGGCTGCAATATCTTCTTCCGTGCAGATCACCACAGGCGCATTGGCGCCGGAAAAATAGACCTGCTGCGCAATGGCTACGCCCTGGGTATTCGGGGGCAGAAAAGGGTCGTCGCTCTGTAGTAAAAAGATGGAGTCGCCCTGGCAACTGCCGCCGTTGGCGAAGGAGAACAGGGGAACTTCCACGCCGGCAGTCAGGTGTAATCCCTGTCCAGGGG
Organism: uncultured Saprospiraceae bacterium; assembly: GCA_964643005.1. GTDB lineage: Bacteria > Bacteroidota > Bacteroidia > Chitinophagales > Saprospiraceae > UBA6168. Next base: position 43,793 of record CAZXQI010000006.1, read on the forward strand.
CGTTCAGCCGCAACTGGATATAATCAAATTCCGGATCCTCTGCAGGAGCGTCAAAGCGGGAAGAAACCCCCAAAAGCATTATCCCGGGCAGCAGGCTTTCTAAGTTAGAAACTTCAAAAAGGTGCGTCGGTACTTTTATGGCCGCTTCAATCTTGTCTATTGGGTCGGCGCTCAGATAAGCGGCTGAGGGCAGGATGGATATTTCGTAATGTCCGTCTAAAGTGGCTTTCAGGCGATAAGATAACAGGCAGTTGGCGGGCGAAAAGCAATTGGCCGAACCTGGATCGTAATTTCCCAGGTAAGCGTCGCCTCCTGCGCCTTCAATTGAGATGTGGTTGCCCGCAGGGACGTTGAGCGAGTTGGGGGGAGAGAAGGGATCGGTAGCGGGATCCATCAATTCTAAGCTTCCCGTACAGCCATTTTTATTTTCAAAAGAAAAAAGCGGCACGGGCGTCCATGCTTCGTAAACGATGGCCTGAGTGGCGCCGGAAAGGGTAAATATGACATAATCCGCCATCGGGTTTTCCATTGGATGCTCGATGAGGCCGGTCAGTTCCCAGGTACCTCCAAAGCTGGTCAGACTGTCCAATTGAAACGTTCCCGTCGGCGCGACTATCGTGACCTGAGCGCTATGAGTGAGATTGGCAGGCGGAGAGGGCCAGGAGGATTGCGAGCGGGCAAAAACGGTGTAGGTAAAGCCGTCTGGCTGGAGCAGAAGTTTTAGTTCAACCTGTGCATTTAGTGAGCTTGCAATTCCAGCTAACAGGGTAAGTATCAGTAAGTAATGTTTCTTTTCTGTCATTAGTTAGGAGGTTTTTCCGTCATTGGTTTCTGCGGTTTTATAGTCCCAGTTATTTTGTTTTTGAGTATGGCAGCGAAAGAGCAGGATAGCCGAAATCTCCAATTACGACCCCCGTTCCAAACTGTAACCTGAAACGAGGTTTTGGAAAGCCTTTGAGTAGATTAAATTAAATTTTAATTTCTAAGAAGTTGATTCTAAGCGAGGTGTCGGAATTTGGGCTACTATTCACGGGAAGTTATGAGATGAATTTTTAAACAACAAATATGCCGAAGGCAGGATTGGAGGGAGATTTTATTAGAAATAGTTCACAAATGTTTTTTTTAAAGAAATATTTTAATGTGTTATGGGAAATCTGAGGCTGCATCGTTGTTCAACCGCAACGCCTTTGTCCCGCTATGGGGCGTCCTTGTATTTTTTATTTTAAAATGAACCGAGACAATAAAAGCAGGTAGGTACGAGGCGACAGAGAAGGGAAAATCCGTCGCTTCGTTTCATAGTTTTTTTTTTAAAAACAGAGTTTCCCACCTATTTTTCAAAAATATTTTACCCTAAAAAAGGAGGCAACTAAGCGCCGATTTGAGCGTTACATCCAGGTCGCTTTTTTCTACAATAAAACATTCCGAAAAGGCCGGTTTTGACCTTTAATCCCCCCCTTATTTCGTAACTTTGCAGCATGGATACATTAGATATTAAAGAAGAAATCAAACCAGACATGAGTCATTACGATGCCGAAAACATCACGGCCTTGGAGGGACTCGAAGCCGTGCGGAAGCGCCCGGCCATGTACATTGGGAATACTGACGTCAAAGGATTACACCACCTCGTTTGGGAAGTCATTGACAACTCTATTGACGAGCACTTAGCAGGTTACTGCACGCAGATTGACACTACCATCCATCCCGACAACTCCATCACAGTAAGGGACAACGGCCGGGGAATTCCGGTGGGCATACATGAGAAGCTACAGAAATCTGCTCTCGAAGTAGTGATGACGGTTTTGCACGCAGGAGGAAAATTTGACAAGAATACCTACAAGGTGTCAGGCGGTCTGCACGGAGTAGGGGTTTCCTGCGTCAACGCTCTGTCCATCAACATGCGGGCGGAGGTTCACCGCAACGGCAAGGTTTACGAACAGGAATATTCTCAAGGGAAGCCTCTCTACGACGTTAGGGAAGCCGGCAAATCCGACGACAGGGGAACCATCATCACCTTCAAGCCGGATGCAACTATCTTCGAAGTGCTTGAGTATAAGTACGAAATACTCTCCAACAGACTTCGGGAATTGTCCTTTCTCAACAAAGGTCTGACGCTGACACTGGTGGATGAAAGGCAGAAGAGCGATCAGGGAGAATTCAAAAAAGAGGTCTTTCATTCCGAAGGCGGTCTCATCGAATTCGTCGAGTACCTCGACGAAACCAGGGTCAAACTGATTGACAAACCCATCTACGTTGTCGGCAAAGAAGAAAACGTGGAAGTGGAGGTGGCCATGCTTTACAACACCTCGTATTCCGAGCACGTCTTTGCTTATGTCAACAATATTTTCACCAGTGAAGGCGGAACCCACGTCAATGGCTTCCGGCGGGCTTTGAGTCGGGTACTCAGTAAGTACGGCGAGCAGACCGGCATGATTGCGAAGGCCAAAGTCAGCCTTTCGGCGGAAGACTTCCGCGAGGGTCTGACGGCTGTTGTCTCCGTGAAAGTGCCGGAACCACAGTTCAAGGGTCAGACTAAAAGCGAGTTAGGCAACTCCGAAGTGACCGGAATCGTATCCCGCGCCGTGGACGACGCCTTTACTGTTTACGTGGAGGAAAATCCGGCGGCGGCTAAAAAGATAATTGACAAAGTCATCCTGGCAGCTACTGCCCGCCACGCCGCCCGCAAGGCGCGGGAAATGGTGCAGCGCAAAAACGCCCTCACCGGCAGCGGCCTTCCCGGCAAACTGGCCGACTGCTCCAGCAAGGATCCCCAAATCAGCGAAATTTTCCTCGTCGAGGGAGACTCCGCAGGGGGCACCGCCAAGCAGGGTCGCGATCGGAATTTTCAAGCCATCCTTCCATTGAGAGGAAAAATCCTCAACGTGGAGAAAGCATTGGAGCATAAGATCTACGAGAACGAGGAGATCAAAAACATCTTCACCGCTTTAGGCGTGAGCATTACAGAAAACGACGAAGGCGAGCGCATTCTCAATATCGATAAATTGCGCTATCACAAGATAGTCATCATGTGCGACGCCGATATTGACGGCAGCCACATCACCACGCTCATCCTGACTTTCTTTTTCCGCTATATGAAGCTGCTCATCGAAAACGGCTACGCTTACATTGCCTCCCCACCTCTTTATATGGTGAAAAAGGGCAAGCAATTCCGCTACTGCTGGACGGAAGAAGAGCGCCGCGAAGCCGTTGCCAGCTACTCCAGCGGATCGAACGACGGCTCCGTCAAGGTGCAGCGATACAAAGGTCTTGGCGAGATGAACGCCGAGCAGCTCTGGGAAACGACCATGGATCCCAGCACCCGGATTTTGCGCCAGGTGACCATTGACGACGCCGCCGAAGCCGACCGGGTCTTTTCCATGCTCATGGGCGAAGACGTTCCGCCACGCCGGGCATTCATCGAGCAAAACGCTAAATACGCCAAAGTGGACGCCTGATTTTTGTCGGGCGTTCATTGGTGCGCCACGCAGTTTTCACGCTCCATTGCTCCGCTTCTATGTCTAGAATTATGGGAATTGACTACGGCTCCAAACGCACCGGAATTGCGGTGACGGATCCTTTGCAAATCATCGCATCCGGTCTCGCAACCATCCCGACGCAGGAGGTGTTTGAATTCCTTACCAAATATTTGCAGGAGGAAGAAGTGGAAAAAATAGTAGTGGGCGAACCGCTCTATCCAGATGGCCAACCGGCGCAAATCGCCCATCTTGTCAAGGGTTTTGTCAAACATTTAAAAAAGCAATTTCCCGAAATTGAGGTGGTTACGCACGACGAGCGCTTCACCTCCGAAGCTGCAAAAGACATCATCCGACAAAGCGGCGTCGGTCAGAAAAAGCGCCGCGATAAGGCGCTGGTGGACAGAATCAGTGCAGCGCTCATTTTGGAAGACTATCTGAAAAGTATAGGGAAGTTCTGACTTCCTCTAAACACGACAAGAACAATGATTTTACCCATTTACGCTTACGGCCAGCCCGTTTTAAAAAAAGTAGCGGACGACATTGCGCCGGATTATCCCAACCTGAAAGAACTGATAGAAAACATGTGGGAGACCATGCAACAGGCGGAAGGCGTCGGCCTGGCTGCGCCGCAGATCGGCCTCTCTATCCGGCTTTTTGTGGTGGACACCAACCGCAAGGACGACGATTCCGATGAAGAAAAGGAGGAAGAAAAGGAAGAACCCAAAGAGCCGCCCATCCGAAAGGTTTTCATCAATGCGCAGAAAATAGAGGAAAGCGGCGACGAATGGGCCTTTGAAGAGGGCTGCCTGAGTATCCCCGACATACGGGGCGACGTGGATCGGCAGGAGCAGGTGCGGCTGCGCTATCTCGACGAGAACTTTGAAGAACACGAAGAGGTTTTCGGAGGACTCAACGCCCGCGTGATTCAGCACGAGTACGACCATATTGACGGCATCCTGTTTACCGAAAAACTGAAGCCCATCAAAAAACAGCTCGTCAAACGGAAGTTGGACAAAATTCGCAAGGGGGAAATCAAGGTGGACTACAAAATGAAGTTCCTGAAAAAATAGGCGGGCATGACGGACTTTCGCACCATCTTTCCTCCCTTTTCCAGCGAAGTAAAAATCTCCCACGAAGACAGGACGCTTTGCATCGGCTCCTGTTTTGCCGAGCACATCGGCGGGCGCCTGGAGCAATTCAAGTTTCCGGTTTTGCTCAATCCCTTCGGCATCGTTTACAATCCGGTTTCCATCAGTCAGGTTTTTAAGCGAATCCTATCTGGCGAAGAATTTCAGGCAGAAGATCTGTTTGAGAATTTGGGCTTGTGGCACAGCTTCGCCCATCACGGCAGTTTTTCTCATCCCGACAAAAAGCTCGCTCTCGAAAATATCAACCAGGCTCTTTCCGGGGCGCATGCTTTTTTAAAAAATGCCAACCGACTCATCGTCACGTTCGGCTCCGCCAATGTCTTCGTTTTGAAAAAAACGGGGGGCGTCGTTGCCAACTGCCACAAGTTGCCCGGGCAGGAATTCGAGCGGCGGCGACTGAGTGTGCGGGAGGCTGCGGAATCGCTCGGAGCTGTTTTTGAAAAATTGCAGGCTTTTACGGCTCCGCCATTAGAAGTCGTCCTCACCGTTAGCCCGGTGCGCTACCTGCGGGACGGGTTAATTGAAAACCAGCGGAGCAAGGCTACCCTGCTGCTGGCGGCTGAAGAACTTTGCAAAGCATTTCCCTTTGTCCGCTATTTCCCTTCTTATGAAATCCTGATAGACGACCTGCGGGATTATCGCTTTTATGCCGAAGACATGGCGCATCCCAATTGCCTGGCCGTGGATTATATCTGGAAGTATTTTGAAGCGGCGTTTTTCGAGGAAAAAACTAAGCGATTGTGTCGGCAAATTGAAAAGATCGCTCTCGCTGCCGGACACAGGCCTTTCCACTCGCAATCCGCAGAGTATCAGTCGTTTTTAAAAAAACAAATGGAGGCGGTGAAGGAATTAGAAAAGGAATTTCCCCACCTCAACTTCAGCAGGGAAAAGGAATTTTTCAAGGGGCAGTAATTTGGGTGAGGAACTAGTTTTACTCGCAGATGAACACAGGTAAATTATTCCAAATGGGAAATCGCCCAGAGGAGAGATTCGCCCCACAGATTGGAAGGCATGGCAAACCCTTTCGCCAAAACTGCGAGAGTCTAAGCGTTAGAAAAATGATTTTAAAGAATTAAAATTGGTATTCTCCATAGGAATGGAAAGTAGAAAAATGGGGCAAAACCGTCAACCAATCAATACCACTTGCGGGTATCCCTTTGAGGCAGAACTTCAGAAAAGAAAAAAATCCCTCCACCAAGAATAAAAGCGCCGGCTGCGATGTAAAGAACTAACATAGGGCAATAAGTTTTAGTGTTCGACAAAATACATTTTCGATTCGTGGATTGTCCGCAAATGGCTTTCCCGGTAGGGATAAATTAAAATCAGGGATTTTAAAAGGGCGTCCTTCTGTAAATTGAAGGTGTCGTTATCGAAGATGGATGTGCTCTATGGAAACGCTAAGATGGGAAAAATTAAAAAATTGCCAAAAAAATAGCTAAAAAAATTAAAAAATTAGTTGCCGCAGGAGCCTGGAAGGTTTTGTTTCTTATTCAGGATCAGCGTATTTACTTATTTCAAAATTTTAAAAAGTAACCCAATTAAGATGAATTCGTCTGGTCTAATCAGAACGGCTACTTCAACTTATCCCGCAAAAAGGCAAGGGCTATTCTATTTGCAGCCTGAGCGGCCTCGTCGTTGTAGCGCGGGCTGCTCGGATTGGCAAAGGCGTGGTCGGCATCGTACCAGTGTACTTCTAAGCTTTTGCCGGTGGCTTTGGCCAGTCCCTCAAAATTGCTCACTACTTTTTCATTGATGGAGGCGTCTTTTTTTGCAAAAATGCCAAGGATATCCGCCTGAAGAGGCGCCAACTCGTCCGCCCGACCCACCGGCATACCGTAATAAATCACACAGCCGACGCCCTGACTACCGGCGAGGATACTGCTGCGAAGCGACCAGCCGCCGCCAAAACACCAGCCGATGCTCGCCACTTTTCTCTCCGGGCCTGCCACCGCCAAAGCTCCTTTGATTATCGCTTCGCTGCGCGCGGGTTTTACAGCAGCCACCAATTTGCCGGCCTCCTCCTGACTGTCGGTCGCCCTGCCGTCGTACAGGTCAATAGCCATGACCGTCACGCTTCCCAAACTGTCGGCCAGACGGTCGGCCTCCCGCTTTATCTGGTCGTTGAGACCCCACCATTCGTGAAACAGAAAGAGAAACCGACCCCCATCTTCGGCGGGTCTGACCATATAGGCGCTCCCCTTTTCACCATCGGGCGTGGGGAATTCCATCATCTCGCCCTTGGGCTGGAATTCAATGGCTTCGGGCGTTTCGTGGAGGTTTCTGAAATTGCTATCCTCGGCAAATCTGGCCATACTATCAGCGTCTTGCTCGTCCGTAGGTGAATTGTTACAACTTATCAGGCCGGCAATAAAAAAGAGTACAAGAGGAGCCAGGATTTTTTGACACATGACATTTTATTTTTAAAAAAATGAAATTGGAAATTGGCGCTATTTTTCTGCGACTACGATATACTGGTAATCTAAGGAGCAGTCATCTGAATCAAAGTTTGAAAAGCCTGCCTCCTCCAATTCATTTTCTACTTCGAACAATTCTAATCTGATATCAACGGAAGGGTATTTAATGGGAATTCGCTTTTTCTTAAAGTCCACGATAATGACTTTCCCTCCTTCCGGTAAAACACTGAGTAGATGCTTTAGGTATTCCACCCTGTTTTGAATATAAATATAGGTGTTCACAATCAAAATAATATCTGCTTCGCCAGGTAGGAGCATGGGGTCGTCGGGGGTAGCAAGGCGGGTTTCAAAACGACTTTGAAATTCGGGTTTCAATTCAATCAGTTTCACGCTATCCATGAATTGGATAAAGCGCTCGTCCACCTCGACGGCAATGACCTTTTTTGCCTGCTGAGCCAGCCTTCTGGAGAAAAAGCCCGATCCGGCGCCGATATCCGCCACTACTTTATCTTCGAGATTGTTCATCTTGGCAATGACCACTTCCGGCTTTTGCCAGACTATCCTGCCCGGCGGGTCGTATTGGTTGAGCAACCGGCCAATCTCCGTGCTGTCGCTATATTCTCCAGTGAAGTCTTTATCTACCACTTTATTAGTTATGATATCCACATCATTTTTACAGGATGTATAAAAGGTGGGCAGAACGAGCAGGCAAAGAAGGTGTATTAAATTTTTCATTTTAATAAAAGTAGCGCCATAAGGGAGGTATTGAAAATTAAATCTTTGAATTGCTCCTAATTTTGGCTTTTGAAAATTGCAATTCATTGAGCACCATCCATTTAAATATACGACATCATTTTTACAGAGCTGGCAGTACTTTGCCTGAAGCCTCTCCAAAACCAATCCTGACGCCGTCTCTTTCTCCCCAGCCCCGCAGAATGACCGTGTCGCCGTCTTCGATAAATTTCCTCTCGGCGCCGTTTGGCAGATAGAGGGGATTCGCTCCCCGCCGGGTCAGTTCCAGCATTGATCCTAAGCTATCCGGCGTCGGCCCGCTAATGGTGCCGCTTGCGCACATATCGCCTACGTTGACATTGCATCCGCCGACGGTATGGTGAGCCAGTTGCTGACACATATTCCAATACATATACCTGAAATTGGAACGACAGACGGTGAAGGCTCCGCTGCCTTCGGGCTGGATTTGAGTTTCCAATAAAATGTCGTAACTCTTTTTTCCCTGGAACTGAAGATACTCTAAGGGTTGCGGATCCTGAACCGGGCCAGAACTTCGAAACGGCTCCAGGGCATCCAGGGTAACGACCCAGGGCGAAACGGTAGAGGCGAAATTTTTACCCAAAAAAGGTCCCAGCGGAACGTACTCCCAACTCTGGATATCCCTGGCCGACCAGTCGTTGAACAACATCAGACCAAAGATGTAATCCTCCGCTTCGGCAGTGGAGACCCGGCTGCCCATCTCAGTAGATTTTCCCACGATAAAAGCTACCTCCAATTCAAAGTCCAACAGTCTGGAAGGTCCAAACACGGGCTGCTCAGCGCCGGATATTTTATATTGTCCCATGGGTCGGCGGATCGGAGTACCCGACACGACGATACTCGAAGAGCGACCGTGGTAGCCTACCGGCAGGTGTTTCCAGTTGGGCAGTAAAGGATTGTCGGGTCGGAACAGGGAGCCGACATTGGTAGCGTGTTCAAGGCTGGAATAAAAATCGGTGTAATCGCCAATGCGGACGGGAAGCAGCATTTCCACCTTGTCCTTAGGATGCAGAAAATGCCAGCCTAATCCTTTGGCTTCATCGCTGCGCTCGTCCATTATCTCGGCAACCCGGCGCCGAAGCGCGGCGGTTGTAGATTTTCCCAAAGCCATCAAATCATTGAGATAGCGATTGTTGAAAATCTCATGGGCTATCTCCAAATCCTCAAATAAATCCAGATAATTCAAAACGGCGAGATCTATAATCTGGTCGCCGATGATGGTACAGACTCTCGGCGAAGGATTGCTTTGGGTGCGAAAGACTCCAAAAGGTATGTTTTGAATTGGGAAGTCGCTTCCTTCTTCTACTTCAACCCAGGATCTGCGCATAGTGTCGTTCAAGTTCATTTTTTATTAATTAAAAAAGGGCATTCTCATTTTACGCCCTCCCCTCTCAGGTATTTTTTAAAAAAATAAAAGGGCAGGTTTGTTATTTTAAAAAAATAGCGGGCGCCATTCAGGCCGTATTCGAGCATATTATTTCTGTAAAATAATTCGCTCCGTCAGGGATTCATTTCCTACCAACATCCTCAACAGATAGACGCCATCGGGATAATCTGCCAATTCAAAAGAAGCCGACGAGGCGCCCGGCTCTATGCGCAGTCGCTTCAACAAGACCCCCGTAATGCTGTAAAGCGTCGCCTCAACTTCCCTGATGACCGGTTGGGAGAAGCGGATGTTCAGGAAGTTGTTGGTAGGGTTGGGGACAATTTCAAACTGAAAGGACTGTAACTCCCCGACGCTATTGTAAGGCTGAGTAGTAAAACTGAAGGCGGCAGGCGTCGTGCCTCCGCAATCATTGAAGGCCGTGACCCGCCAGAAATATTTTGTCTTCGCCAGCAGGGGCGATGTAAGGGTGAAAGCCGTCTGCGATGTCGAGGTTTCAAAGACAATCTCGCTGAAGTTGTCATCTAAGGCCAGTTCCAATTTGTATTCATTAGCGCCTGATACCGCTCCCCATTTGAAGTTGGGCAGCAAGCTAACTTCGGTGGCATTATTGGCAGGCGTCTGCATCGTCGTAGCGTTAGCCGGGCCGTTGACTACCAAATTGAAATTTTTGGAAACCTGATTCACTCCGTCAAAGCCTTCTATTTTAATGGTGTAAGTCCCCGGCGTCACGCCTGTCAAATTCAGCGCGACCATTACCTGGCTGCCCGCCTGCGCCGGATTGTCTGAAAATAGTACGATCAAATTGGCCGGAGTTCCCGTCGCCAAAAGGGTGACGCCCGATGCTTCAAAGCACTGACCCAGTGTCAATGTGAGGCTTGCAGCGCCAATGTTGCAGGCGGTAACGCTCGCTGCGCTGGTAGTAAGGGACAAATCCGGTAATGTTTCAAAAGCATGCACCTCCGAAGGTTCGGACACCTCGCAGCCATTGTCCGAGGAAATCGTCCAGTAATAGACAGTACAGTAATTTAATACTACCTGGGCAGTTAGCGAAGTGGTAGTAGAAACGTCCGTATAAAACACGTCCGTCATTTCCGGGTCAGTAGCTATTTGCAAAATATAGGTCGCGCCAGGAACCGCCGCCCATTTAAAGTTTGGGCTCCGGCTGATGTTGGTCGCATTTTGCGCCGGATAGTCGGGAACCGGCGCCGCAGGCGCTCCTATTACTATCCATTGAATCACTTCTTCTCCGGTGTCAACGCCATCATTTGCTACCAACTGGATTGTAAACTCTCCCGCTGATTCTGCTCCACTGAGGGTGACGGTCACTGTTTCTCCCGGCTGTGCAGGGTTGGAAGAAAAGCTCGCCACCGCCCCCGGCGGGAGATTCCCGGCGCTAAGCGCAACGCCATTTGCAGGGTCGAAAGCAGCGCCAATCAACATGGAAAACGAGCTTTCTCCATTCACACAGTTTTCTATTTCTTCGCTCAGAGGATAGAGCGAATACTCGCTGGGAATAGCCGTACAAATCTCCAGTCCCCAGTTATTGAGTGCGCCTCCATTGAAATTGGACGCATCCGAAACGGAAAGCGTCCAGACTCCTTCCGCCGGTTCGCCAATGAAAGCAGAGAGGGGTTCAAAGGGCTGGAAGTCTCCAAAAATAGCGGGAGGCGTTGAATTGCACATGTCATTCAGGGCGCTATAAGGATTGGAAGAATCATCGTCGAAAAAGACCTCGATGTTATCTCCGGAACAAAAGCCGCCCTGCGGGTTTGTCATTAGCGTGATCTTGGCGCCCGAAGGGGAAGTGAGCGTTGCGCTCAGATCGCCAACCCAGGAGTGGCTAATTCTCAGGTCAACAACTTTGATGGCGTCCACTAATCCCTTAACCGTACTATTAAATTTAGAAGTAATGGTAGGCGCTCCAAAAGCGCTGATGGTTTTGGGTACGTCTAATGAGGCGCCAGATTCGCATAAAATCAAACCGGTAGTAAATACTTTCCCAGGCGACCAGTCGCTCTCGCCGCAAACATTGCCCGCCTTAAGTCTCCAGTAATAAACCTTGAGCGGCAGTAGCTTGGCGCCTAATGGATAGCTCCCCTTCTCTATACCGGCGGCAGATTCGATAATCGTAGAAAAGTCTCCATCTTCGGCTACTTCAATAGAATACGTCTCAAAAGGAATTGCATCCCAGACAAAGACGGGCTTTAAGCCCACCCCCTCTTCTTCGTCTTCCGGGAAAACCATCGAAGTTGCGTTGGGCAGTCCCGATGCGATGTACAGCGTCAACTCCGAAAAGCCAAGTTCTGCGCCGTCGGTACCCGAAATAGAGAAAGTATAACTTCCTTGTGGCAAAGCGCCGGTATTGCTAATCGTGAGTATCGTGCTGCCGCCCGGCGGGACAGGGTTTGTTTCAAAAACTGCCGTAAGCTCTGCGGGCAGGTCGGTGAGCGTCAGTCCAATACTGTCTTCGAAATTTTCACTCACAGAAATCGTATAGATCGCATCGAAAGGAGCGCATAGCTCTAAGTTGGCCGGCGCCCCATCCACAAAGTAGTTGCATTTTTTCTGCGCCCTGCCGTCGAGTACTAAGACGCCGGTGTTGTTGGGGTCGAGCCAGTCGCGCAGGCGGGTAGCGGGTGAGTTCCCTCCTTCCCAGGAAGAATAGAACCAGCCGTAGGAGTCGTATTTATCATTCGAACATGCGGCCTGCCCTCCGTGCAATTGCCCCACCACTCTACCTTTATTATTAAAAAGCGGCGAACCTGAAGAACCGCCTTCGGTAGTGCCGACATCCCAATCGGCCACGACGATGTGATTTCCACTGGGTACGGGGCTGTTGCCTCCGCCCCAGGATCCAACGTAGGTCGGATCAAACTCAAAGCTGATGCGCTTTTCGTCCGTACTGGGATGGTGGATACAGACGACCGTATCGGAAGGAGCAAAATTTTCTCTGCTCCAGCCTGCATAAAAAGCATTGGCGGATTCATTGACGGGATCGTCCAGTTCGAGCAGCGTAAAATCAGAGGACTGCCAGCCGGCCCGAAAGAAAGCGCCGGTATTGAAATTATTTAAAGAGCCTCCTCCATTGCCCCCGCTGGCCGGCGAACCGGGTTGGCGACAGGTATTGCTGGCATAGTTCCAGTAAGCGACGAACGAAGCGGCGTTTCCGGCATTCACCCCGCAGTGGTAGGCGGTCATAAAATAGGGCGTGCAATCCTGTCTGGTATTATTCACTAAAAAGCCCGTGCAAAAAGTGCTTCCATTCAGGCCGACGACCGCTACAGATTGAATAATGTCCCTGTATTTATCGACAATTCCCCAGCCGTCTGCCTCGCCGCAGATAACGTCGAGATTGCAATTGCCCGAAGCTACGCTGGCAAAACCGAGAAAGTCGTGGTTGACGTAGCTCAGCTTCAATTGCAGCGCCGGCTGCGTATGCGCTTTCAATTGTACTTCTATGACTAATTCATCGCCAAGGAGAACAGGCGTCCAAAGTTGCTCGTGCTCTTCATTGTCCGAGGGAGTGAACGGCCCCATCACATGCTGATAGTCGGGAGAGTACAAAATCATGCTACCCCCTGCGGGCATGAAGTATTTTGTAAAGCCGAGGTTTAGAGATTTGGCGCCTTTGGACAAAATGCGGAGTCGCCATACGGTATTGCCATTGGACAGGGTTTCCCAGTTTCCGTCCTTTTCAGGGGAAATATTCACCTCGATATTTTCGGCGAATTTCGGAGCGATGCCGGGTTCTCTGCGCTCCATTTCAGCAGCGAGCAGTAGCTCGTTGTCGAGATGCGGCATGACGATTTGCTCCACTTGCGAAAGTGGGGTTCCGGTATTGGCTATGCGGGGATCGCGTTGAGCGAAGAGTATATGGCCGGCAAAAACCAGCAGCAACAAGGGTAAGAGCTTTTTCATACAGTAGTTTTTTTTCAAAAAATGGAGCAGTAGCAAAAGTATCATTTTCAGGAAGGAATCACCGAATGAAGAAGCATTTCACCTGTATTTTAACGAAACCTGGAAAACAGCCGGGCTTGTTCTCCAAATGTTTCAATGCGAATGCCCTTGCGTTTCAGTTTCCGATTCAGTCGCTTGCCGATGCCGATGCAGCCCGCCGTTGCCCAGGCGTCCGCCAATGTGCAGTTGGGAGCAAAGACAGAGGCGATGCAGCGATTAGTCAATCCCATGCCCCCGTGCGGGTCTAAGATGTGCGAGTACCGCTTCCCTTCCCATTCGAGATAGCGGTAGGCGTCTCCCGAAGTAGCCAGGCCTTTATTTTTAATAATGGCGACGCTCTTTCCCTGACCGCTATTCTCCAGAATCGGGTATTCGACTAACCAGCCCTCTCTACCGGGCGGAGCTTCTCCGGCAGCGATATCGCCACCCCCGTCCACGAGGGCGATGTTTATTCCGGCCTTCCGCAATTCCGACAAAGCCTCGTCTGCCGCATAGCCTTTGGCGATGCCGCCGAAGTCGAGTCTCGCACCTGATTTTCTGAAGCGAATAGACCGGCTCCTTTTGTCCAGTTCGACGTTCCGATAACCCGCTGATTTTTTTAAAAATTGGATTTCTTCCAAGTCAGGGAATCGGCCCTGTCGAAAGGCTTTGCGCCATAGTCTCGTCAGCCCGCCCATGCTGATATCGAAGGCGCCGCCGCTCTTTTTTGAAATTTCAAGAGCCTGTCGGGTCAGGTAAAAAAAGTCCTGACTGACGTGGATCCATTGCCCTTCGCCCGCCCTGGAATTGAGCTTACTCAGCTCGCTGTCTTCTCTGTAGTCGCTGAAAACTTCATCCAATTCCTCAATCCGCTCAAAAGCCCTCTGGGCAGCCTGTCGGGCGAAAAGGCTGTCCGCCGCATAGAGCAGGATGCGAAACTCCGTGCCCATCACAGGTTTTGTAAATTCAAAAAATAAAAGGCCGGTATCGGTAGAGTTTTCTATTTTTTGAAAAAATAAATTAGCGGAAGGGAAGGCGGCAGGGCGGCTGTCGGCTTTTTGAAAAAATAACAGACAGAGGAAGACAAGCGGACAGAACCATTTAGACATAGTTTTTTTTCAAAAATTTGGAGGGAGGATGCAAAAGCAATCGCTTTCTATTTTAAATGGCTTCCCAAAATTTTAATTTTTTGGAACAATAAAAATGGATGTAAGGCAGGCAATTTTAGGCGCCGTATTTCTCCGAAATAAAAATCTCACCATTCATTTTTTAAAAAAACAGGCTTAAAATACAATCCGGCAAAAGCCTAAAATCGCCTGTCTTCATTTACTAATCAAAAAAGTTATTCAAAGAAAGTCGGACAAATCGCAGCAAGTCCTTTTGAGTTTTTATCTTTAAATAACCACCGTTTTGCCGGGGATGGCGCAGGGATACAGGCCATCTTTTCCAGGCAGTGCCAGCGGCTGAGCGTCCCAGGTCAATTTAGGCGGCATCAGATTGATGTTGGAATTCAGCGCGTCATTCCATTCGACGACTTTACCGGAGTAGGCGGCCATGCGTCCGAGGATAGCGGTCATGGTCGCCTTGGCGCCATTTTCCGCATCTGAGAATTTGAATTCAGCTTTGGCGACGGCCTCAAAAAGTTCGTCGTGCTCAACCTGATAGGGATTGGGGTCTTTGCGGTCGTCGTATTTCATCAGCTCATGGCCGCTGCGGGTCAGCAATACGCCCGGGCGCGGCGCCGATCCGTTTGTGCCCTGGAATGACTCCGTCACCCTACTCATGGCGCCCTGCTGGTGCCGGCACTGACTGAACATGCGGCTGCCGTCCTCGTATTCGTACTCGATAAAATGGTGGTCAAAAATCTCCCCATAGTCCGGCCCTACGCGAACCTGGCGACCGCCCATGCCTTGCGCCCGCACGGGAAAGGCATTTTTCATCCAATTGCCGACGTCGAGATTGTGGATGTGCTGCTCGCAGATGTGGTCGCCGCAGAGCCAGTTGAAGTAGTACCAGTTGCGCATCTGGTACTCCATTTCCGAGATTTTGCGGCCGGCTTTCTTTTCCAAAGTCTCGCGGGTGTTCACCCATACGCCTTCGCTGTTCCAGTAAACGCGGGAAGCGACGATGTCGCCAATGGCGCCCGACTGGATCATCTCCGCCCAGCGGCGGTAGGCGGTCTGGTAGCGGCGTTGCAAGCCCACCACGACGTTGAGTTTTTTCTTTTTGGCGACTTCGGCAGCTTCCAGCACGCGGCGGATGCCGGGGGCGTCTGTGGCGACCGGCTTCTCCATAAAGACGTGTTTGCCCTGGCGCACACATTCTTCAAAATGGGCGGGGCGGAATCCCGGCGGCGTAGTCAGGATGACGACGTCTGCCAGTGGAATGGCTTTCAGGTAGGCGTCAAATCCGGTGAATTTATGCTCTTCGGGAACCCTGATACGGTCTTTGATGTCGCCTTCCACACCAGCCCAGTCAGAAATATCGTCGGCGGTAAGGGTGGCGTAGCATTCGTCTAAATGGTCGCGGAAAGCGTCCGCCATGGCGACTAATCGGACATTTTGTTTGGTGAGCAAAGCCTGCATGGCTGCGCCGGTTCCCCGACCGCCGCAGCCGATCAAAGCAATTTTAATGGAGTCGTCTCCGTCAATATGCGCTTTTGCGGCTAGCAGAGAAGGCGCCAGCAGGGCGCCACCTGCCGCAATTGCAGTGTTTTTTACAAACTTTCGGCGCCCTTGGCCGACCCTGGAATTGTGTAATGAATCTGACATAAAAATGCTATTTTTTTTTGGCGTATAGTAATTTTCAAAAACCCAAAAGAAATCACCCTATTTTGCCTCATTATTTAAATCCTGATATCCTGATTTTAGGATATTTGGGCATCAATTCCCATACCCCGGTTAGTAAAAAGTATTTTTCAGTAGAAGCAATTTTCATCATTTTAT
>CAZXQI010000007.1:0-51826 GCA_964643005.1 uncultured Saprospiraceae bacterium
ATATTTTTTAAAGGCTGCTTTTCCCGAAAGAGAAAACCGGTAGCCGGCACGCGGTGTACTAATGGGAATGCCTCCACGCTGAGAATTTTATTTTCAAAAATGAGCGTCGGAGTAGTCGTGTCGGTGATAATAAAATGCAGGGGGAACCCGAGTTCCTCATTGGGCGGGAGAAGAGCCGATAGTTTTTCGTGGAGACCTGCCGGCGAGTGGATGAACAATGGTTGTAGCCGGCCGTGCATGGCGAAGGTATAGAGCAGACCCGGAAGCCCGAAGAAGTGGTCGCCATGCAGGTGACTGATGAAAATGCGCTGGATTTTCTGGGCGGGAATGTTAAATCCGGCCATGCGCATCTGAGCGCCTTCTCCGCAATCAATCAGAAAGAAGTTGTTGTGAATCTGGAGAAATTGTGCAGTGGGGAATCTCCCAAAGGCGGGAGTAGCTGCGCTGACGCCTAGTATGGTCAGCTCAAATTTCATTCTTTTTCAGCGTTCAGAGTGCGTTCTATTTCTTCTATCAGAAGGAACTCTTTGCACTCTTCGACGGTTGGCAAAATGGTAAGCACTGAATCTAAACGGGAGATTTCAATTAATTTGCGGACAGGATCGTGTTTGATGCCCGTCAATACAAAAGAACCGACGTTCTTCCAGAGTCTGTTGGCTGTAAGGATGGCGCTAAGACCAGAGGAATCCACGTACTTTACGTCGGACAAATCCAGAATCAGGCTGGGCACGCCTTCATTAGAAAGGATAACCAGTTCGGATTTCAAATTTGGCGAAACGACCGAGTTGAGGTTTTCTTCCTGAAGATATAAAATCGAGTATTTTTCCTGCTTGTCGATAGAGTATTTCATAATCGTAGCGTTGATCCTGTTTGTTATTTTCAGCTTTTAAATTTGATGAAAAGCCTAAATTTTGGGTCGGTATTTGAACGGGCGCTAAGGTATGACAATCCTTTTGAAATTTTTTTAAATGGATTGAATAATCGAATCTACCGGTTTTTTGGGAGGCGCAGCGGCGCAGAACGCTGTAATTTGCGCAAAAATAGCTGTAAAACAATGACTTGAGTTAAACGTTAATTTGCTGTACTTTGCAGGCTGCTAAAGGGATGTATTCCAAAGACTCTAAAAGAAGTCATAAGTTTTTTTGGAACTGAAACAAGTGGAGTGTGGCATTGTTTTTACAAATTTAATTTTTACCAAACAACAAATGAGCAATTGAGGTGCAGCCTGGAGGAAGTTGTCAAAATTGGATATTAAGACACATTTCTTTTTATTCTCTTGAAAACTTCTCAAATTCATCTTAATCTTGCTTTCAATCCATTAACGAATCCAAGGATTACAGATTTTCAAAATGATGAACGATAAAAAATTTTCACCTATCGTCAAGAAGATTATCTCATCCAGCAGAGACGAAGCTGTGAGGATGGGACAGGACTTTATCGGAACGGAGCATATCCTGCTCGGACTGATGAAGGAACCTGACAGCCTGGCCATGAAGGTGCTGGACTCTCTCGACGTCGATACCCTGGAACTCAGGCAGATGATCGAAGAGTCAATATCTCGTAAGCTATCCGCTCCTTCCACGATCCGCGTTGGAAACCTACCCCTGAACAAGCAGGCTGAGAAGGTGTTGAAGGTGACTTTTCTGGAAGCCAAAGCGCTTAGAAGCGACGAGATTGCGCCGGAGCATTTAGTGCTTTCTATTTTAAAACACCGAGACAATCAGGCCTGTAAAATTCTGAGTCAGTTTGACATTGATTACGAAGTGTACAGGGCGGAATTGGAGTATGTGAGGCAGGAGCGCGAATTTTCCAAAGGAGCCGAAATCTACGACCAGGCGCCTTCCGATGACGATACCTTTGAAGACGATGATAGCGCAGCTCGCTTTCAGCAACAGCGCAAAGGGCAGCAGAAATCGCGAACCCCAGTGTTGGACAACTTCGGCAGAGACGTAACCCGCTTAGCCGAAGAGGGCAAGCTGGATCCTATCATCGGCAGGGAGAACGAAATCGAAAGAGTTTCTCAAATCCTCAGCCGCCGGAAAAAGAACAATCCGATTTTGATCGGCGAACCTGGCGTTGGCAAGACAGCCATTGTGGAAGGCCTCGCCCTGAGAATTCACCAGAAAAAAGTCCCCCGCACCCTCTTCAATAAGCGCCTCGTCATGCTAGACCTGGCTGCCTTAGTGGCTGGAACGAAATACAGAGGCCAGTTTGAAGAGCGCATGAAGGCCATAATGAACGAATTGGAGAAATCCCGCGACGTCATCTTGTTCATTGACGAGATTCACACCATCGTCGGAGCGGGAGGAGCGACAGGTTCGCTCGACGCCTCCAATATTTTCAAACCAGCCTTGGCCAGAGGCGAACTACAGTGCATCGGCGCCTCTACCTTAGATGAGTACCGCCAGTATATTGAAAAAGATGGAGCGCTCGACCGCCGCTTTCAGCGCGTCATGGTAGATCCACCTTCGCCGGACGATACTATCAACATCCTTCAAAACATTAAGGAGAAATACGAAGAGTTCCACAATGTGATTTACTCAGATGACGCCATTTTGGCCTGCGTTCGATTTAGCGACCGCTACATCAGCGACCGCTTTTTGCCCGACAAGGCCATTGATGTGATGGACGAAGTGGGCGCCCGCGTTCACCTGAAAAACATCCACGTGCCAAAGCATATTGAAGAGTACGAAAAGAAAATTGAGCAGATAAAAGATTTGAAAAACCAGGCTGTCAAAAATCAGCAATACGAACGCGCCGCCGACTTGAGAGACGAGGAGAGCAAATTGTTGCGCCAGCTTGATTTTGCAAAAACCCAGTGGGAAGAAGAGAGCAAGACGAAGCGCTATCCCGTCAACGAAGAAGATATCGCCGAAGTGGTTTCCATGATGACGGGTATTCCGGTGAAGCGAGTGGCTCAGAGCGAGAGCAAAAAGCTGTTCAATATGGCCGACGACATCAAAGAGATGATTATCGGACAGGACGAGGCCATTGCGAAAATCGTAAAAGCCATTCAGCGAAACAGGGTGGGTTTAAAAGACCCGAAAAAACCCATCGGCTCCTTTATTTTCCTCGGACCTACGGGAGTTGGAAAAACGGAGTTGGCCAAGTCCCTCGCCCGCTACCTGTTCGACTCTGACGATGCGCTGATCCGCATAGACATGAGCGAGTACATGGAGAAGTTTTCCATCAGTCGGCTCATCGGCGCCCCTCCGGGATACGTCGGTTATGAGGAAGGCGGCCAATTGACGGAAAGAGTGCGCCGCAAGCCATATTCTGTCGTACTGTTGGACGAAATCGAAAAGGCGCACCCCGATGTATATAACATCCTCCTGCAGGTGCTCGATGACGGTCAATTAACCGATAGCCTCGGCAGAAGAGTTGACTTTAAAAACACCCTGATCATAATGACTTCCAACATCGGCGTTCGCCAGTTGAAAGACTTCGGACAGGGAGTCGGTTTTGCCACTAAGGCTCGCGTAGATGCGGCTGAAGATTATTCCAAAGGAGTTATTCGGGATGCTTTGAAAAAAACCTTTGCTCCTGAATTCCTCAACCGGATTGACGACGTCGTCATTTTCAACAGCCTTGAGAAGGAAGAAATCTTCAAGATTATAGACATCGCACTCAAAGATGTTTTCAAACGCTTAGAAGGTCTGGGTTACAAATTGTTGTTGACGGATGAGGCTAAAGGGTTTGTCGCCGAAAAAGGCTACGACCCACAATTCGGCGCCAGACCGCTCAACCGCGCCATACAGAAGTATATCGAAGATCCATTGGCAGAATTTCTGCTGAGCGAAAACCCGCCAGAAGGCACCACTTTGGAAGCTTTGATGAACGAAGAAAAGACAGGTCTGAAAATCGCCATTGTCAAAGCAGTAAAAACTGATGCCTAATGGCGAATAGTCTGAACTTTTAAAATAAAAAACAGGTCAGTGTTTGAACTTTTTGTTTGAGCATTGACCTTTTTGATTTTATCTTTCAGCCGCTTTTCAAAAGAGCTGAAAATTGTAAACCGTATTTTTTAATAAAAACATTACCATTTGTCAAGAGTAACATCTTCCAAAAGATCCAGGCCACAGCAGCCCAGTTTTAGAATTAATGAACAGATTCGAGTTCCTGAGATCAGGCTTGTAGGCGATAACCTACAGGAAATCAGTGAAAAAGTTGGAGAAACAATAGAATCGGGTTCCATCCTTCCCATCAGAAAAGTTTTAAACCTGGCGGATAAAGTGGGGCTTGATCTCATTGAGATCTCGCCGAATGCTACGCCTCCTGTTTGCAAGCTCACAGAATTTAGCAAGTTTATTTACGAAAAGAAGAAGAAGGATAAAGAGTTAAAAGCTAAAGCGACGAAAACCATTTTGAAGGAAGTCCGATTTGGTCCTAACACCAGCAACCATGACTTCGAGTTTAAAACGCGCCATGCCAGAGGCTTTTTAGAGGACGGCGCCAAAGTAAAGGCCTACGTCCATTTTATAGGTCGAACGATTGTTTTTAAGGATAGGGGCTATGAATTGCTCAACCGTTTTACCAAGGAATTAGAAGAGGTCGGCGTCCCCGAAGCTCCACCCAAGCAGGAAGGAAAGCGGATGATCGTCATCTTAGCGCCAAAGAAGAAGAAGATCTAAATCGAATTTCCGTCTAAAAATCTAATTGAGTTAGATGTTGGAAATTAGTGCAAGAGTTCTTTACCTTTGCGCTCCTTTTAAAAAATAGGATATCATGCCAAAATTAAAGACACATACCGGCGCTAAAAAGCGCTTCCAGTTGACAGGATCTGGGAAAGTGAAGCGCTTCCACGCTTATACTTCTCACATGATGAGACACAAAAGCAAAAAAGCAAAGCTTCGCCTCGTCAAATCTTCAACCATTGCAGCTGTAGATGAGCCAAGGATGAAGCGCCTGCTCGCTGTCGGATAATTTAATCAACCTTATTTTTTAACGAGAGTGCAGGCGTCAAGTGTTCCAAACCTGGGATCTCTGCACTGAACTAAAAAATGTATTATGCCACGTTCAGTTAATGCTGTCGCCTCAAGAAAAAGGCGCAAGAAAGTTTTGAAAGCCGCTAAAGGCTTTTTTGGAAGAAGAAAAAATGTTTGGACCGTTGCCAAAAATGCCGTTGATAAAGCTTGGGGTTACGCCTACGTCGGTCGCAAACTTAAAAAAAGAGCTTATCGCCGTTTGTGGATTGCCCGTATCAATGCAGGAGCTCGCTTAAATGGCACTACTTACTCTAAATTGATGCACAAGCTCGCTTCTAACAATGTTGAACTCAATCGAAAAGCACTGGCAGACCTGGCCATGAATCATCCCGATACTTTTAAAGCCGTGATTGATTCCGCAAAATGACCTGGTTTTTAGCCAGAAAATAAGAAAGGAAAAAAGAGAAAGAAGCTGTCCATTTGGGCAGCTTCTTTTATTGTTATAGGGGCTCGTTTAGTATTCCGTTTCCAGCCTATTGATTTTACCAAGATTAGAAGATGAAGGCTGGCCTTCAGGCCAGGTGAGCGTATTAATGGTCTTTTAAGGATTCTTTCAATTTCTTATTAAGCTCCGCCTCATGCTTCTGTAATTCATCCGGATCTAATTCCCTGGGCAACTCTTCCGTATTGAGGCTCTGGTTATCAGCCTGAATGCTGCTTTCAATGACCGATAAAATATGCCTGATTTTGGTGTCGGGTTTCTCCTCGTCTTTCTCTGCCAACTTCTGCCAGAAAGATTTGTAATGTTTTAATTTGACCCCTATTTTCGGTCTATCCATATACTGAACTTTCAGGCTGACATATCCCGTGCGGATTTTCTCAGGTTGTGCAGGATGGCGATTTGGCAACTTCTCGCCAATTTATCTCAACTCCACAATTTCCACCCGTCGTTCCTTAGAAGCGGAAATACCGTAGATGGAATTTTGCTCGTCCTGTAAGTCGTCGCTGGTTTCGGCGGAGGCGGTTGTCTCCCCAAAAGGTAGCTCGGAAATGACCAATTTATCGCGTCTTAAAAAAGATTCGAAGACGCCGTCTTTGTAGCTTGAGAAATAGTTGATTAAGCTACTGATGCGACGACGCGCTAAGCGATCATTGTAATCAGACCCTGCCCGCGGACTGGTGTAGCCCTTGATGACGATTTCCACCCGCTCGCCGGCCTCTAGCCGATTGAGCAGGATTTCGCTGAACAAATTCAGGTGCTCAAAACCCTTTTTTATTTCATGCTCAAAAAAATCTTCTATGGCCATGGCAGCTTCATCTGCCTCGCTCGATGGCAGATGGCGGGTGAATTGCCTGACAAACTCCTTTCTGCGGGAAATGTACTTGCGGTAAGTTTCATCGTAGCTTTTCTTCGTCGTGATTCGCTGAGTGCGCTTGTCAGGCTCGTCGTTGTCGAAATACAGCGCCAATGGTAAAAAATCTTCCAGTGTTTCGGGGACTTTAGGCCTTGCCGGCTCCTCAGGCCTTGTCTCGACCACTTCGTCGCCATCTTCCGGGTACTCAGATTCAAAGCTGAATTCTACGCGATAGATGTCGTAACAACAGGCTTTATTATTTTCATCGAGATAAAAAGAGCCCGGCCGATTAGAGGACAGGTAGGAGTGAAGAGCTGCGTTGTCAGCGTTGTAGTACAAATCGTGATAGCTGGAATTGATCGGTTTGCCTATGTTTTCGACTTCCCCCCATTCGGGCATTCTATTTATTTTAAAAATGTCATACCCGCCGAAACCGGGATGCCCGGTTGAACTGAAATACAACCTTTGCTCCGTGCTGGAATAGAAAGGCGTGATGTCGTCCTCGGGAGTATTGACTAACTCTAAGTTTTGCGGCGCCATAAATTTTCCTTCCTCCAATTCACAATACCAGATATCCATTTTCCCTTTACCTCCAGGCCGGTCGGAGGAAAAGTAGAGCAACTCTTTTTGCGCAATTGAATCATAGCCGATAGAAGGCTGGGTAGCCGTAAAGCCCTTCTTGTTGATGGCTTCCGGCAGCCGAACAGCTTTCTTGTCCCAATTCCCTCGCTTGTCTTTGTCGCGGTAATATATTTCACAGCGGATGTCGGAGGCGCCGACATACTGGCAAAGGGTGAAATAAATCCGATCCCCGTCTTGTCCTATTGTAGTATGGGCGGTGTGCTTGTCGGCCTCGTTGAAATTCCGTGGGAGCAGCTTTCCCTTCTCTAAGTTTTTTGCGCTTAAAATTTTTGCCAAACGGCGCCCAGGGTAGTGTTTGTCGCTTCTAAAATTATATCGCATAGAAGAATAGTACAGGGTATTGCCATACTCGTAAGCCCCAAATTCAGAGTAAGGGGAATTGATGTTTTTATCCAAATGATCTATGCGGACAGTCGGATTGGTAGATGGCTTGGCCTCAATAGCCCATTGGCAGGTCTCTAACTCTTTTTTTGCCCAATCCACGTAGTACCCTTCCATCGGTTGCATGTTTAAGTATTCCTGGAAGAGTTCCAATGCCTCCTGGTACTTGCCGAGATTCTTTTTTACCTGAGCCAACCAAAAACCAGCCAGGAGAAAATTGCCGACCTGCTGGCTGCGCCAAACCTTAGTGTAGTACTTTTCTGCCTCCCCATAAGCATTGAACCGGCGAGCTGCCTCCGCATATTTATACCACAGTCCGATTGGATTGGACTGCTGTTCCATTGCCTCCTGAAAGTGAACCAAAGCGGTATAATAATCCCTTTCGGCAAATGCCCTGTCGCCCGCCTTTTCAAAAGCCTTTGCAGACTGAGCGATTACATCCAAAGAAGAGTAGAGACCAAGGACAAACAGAAATATATAACTCAGATTTTTAGATAAAAACTTCATGGATTATCGAGATTGTAAGCCTGTGCAGCGCGAGAACCGATTCTTTTAAAACTTTGAAAAAGCCTTTTAAAACCTGGCCTATTCATTCTAAAAATTAGAATAGCTCTCACTTTTCTCCCTCAACCTCTGCGATTAGATTTGGGTAATCGGTGATGATGCCATCGACGCCCCAGCGGCGGAGTTTTTTCATAGGCTTCACCGAATTGACAGTCCAGGGAATGACCTTGATTCCCTGTTCGTGAAGTTTCTTCACCTCTTTTTTGCGGAGCAACCTATAATGACAACTGTAAATTTCAGGCTTGAATCCTAAGCGCTCTAAGTTCTTATCTATGCCATCCATATTTTCAACCAATAGCGCCAGAGGAATAGAGGGATCCAACTTCCTCAGTAATTGCAGGGGACGCGGGTCGAAAGATTGCACATTGCAGTGTTCTTTGACGCCGGTCTCGTTCAGTTCGTCCAGCACCAATTGAGTAAATTCCTCTATGGGCGGCGTCAGCGTACCATCGCCTTTCAAGCTGCTTTTTATTTCGACGTTGAAATTTGGAAGCGGCCTCCCTTTCTCCTGACAGTAAGCCTTTACCGCCTCCATCGTTTCTGAAAAGAGAGGTTTGTAGGTCTTCATGGCCTGCTGCTGCGGAAAGTGACTGTTGCCCCGGTTGCCACAGTCATAGGCTTTGATCTCCTCGTAGGTAAGGCCATAGATTCTCAGGTTGGGGGACTCTAACTTAGTCACCGGCGAGCCGTCAGGATGGCTGCAAATATTCGACGACATCCAGGGGTCGTGGCTGATGATGAGCTGCCCGTCTTTGGTTACGAGGACGTCTAATTCGAGCGTGGTAACTTTGGGCATGTCGAGCACATGCAGAAATGCCGGAATAGAATTTTCAGGCAACAGCCCCCGACAACCCCGGTGCCCCTGCCAGTCGAAAGCCTGTGTTTGCATAGTTTGCGCATTTGTAATTTGAAACAATACAGAAAGGAGAATAAATAAAAGGGAGTGTTTTTTCATACTGAATTTTTATGTCGAAAAGAAAAAAACCTTTTGGGTTTTCCAAATGGAGAATGGGCAGGGCGGCAAAAACGCCGAGTTCCTTTTGCTAACAGCGCCTGCGGGGGAATCCAACGCCTCCTCCTTCTAATCAAATCGCCGCACTGCCATTTGCAGTACTTTTTTTATTTAAATTAAAAAGACGGCTAATTTAATTATTCCTTTGAGGGGAGGGCAAAAAATGGGAGGATTTTAGTTCCAGGTCTTTAAAATTGGGAGGGAAGGAAAGACCTGTCCAGCCCGCTTGCATCGCTCTGCTTTAAAACCCTGTGTATCCGCTACCAGCTTCAAAGCCTCAAAGTTGAGGGGTTCGTTTGCCAAACCTAAGGGCGACGAAGGTATCCTCATTCCGAAAGGAAGATATTTTCACTGGCGCCCGAAAGGATTTTTTTGTGGGACTAAAAATCGGTTTGTACAAATAGGGAGCCTACCATGCCTTTGCCCGCTTTTTTAAACAACTATCAGAGCAGTTTCTTCATTTTTTTCAAAATATTCTCCGTTTTAAGGGCTTCCCTTTGACGTGATTTCAACTAAATACTACTTTTTTACCCAATTTTTTTTGAGGGAAAACTTTTCTGAATACCTTTCGGCTCGCTAAAATCACCCTTTAGGAAATGACAGAAGTTCTTTTTTCCTAAATCAACTTAAAAACTAACTTCGAATGAGTACGACTAAAGATTCGTGGGGGTCGCGGGTAGGGCTTATACTGGCAATGGCCGGAAACGCCGTAGGATTAGGCAATTTCCTTCGCTTTCCGGTTCAGGCCGTTCAAAATGGGGGAGGGGCTTTTATCATTCCTTACCTGGTTTGTTTTCTCCTGATGGGTATTCCGCTCTTGCTGATTGAATGGAGTATGGGGCGCTTTGGAGGCAGGTCGGGCAATCACAGCACGCCTTATATCCTCGACACCATGGCAAAGGGCAGATTGTGGAAATATTTCGGCGTTTTTGGAATCTTCACCAACGTCGCCGTTGCGGCCTACTACTGCTACATTGAAAGCTGGACGATTTCTTATGTCTATCATTCTGTCATCGGGACTTTTGTGGGCAAAACGCAAGCTCAGGTAGCCGGCTTTTTCACCGACTACGTAGATATTGGAGTTTCCACCACAGGTATTCCCTACGAGGCGGTAATTGTCTATGTGCTGTGCTTATGTTTGAATACCTGGATACTTTCCAGAGGTTTGTCGGGCGTGGAGAAAGTGGCAAAGTTCGGAATGCCCCTGCTCATTTTATTTGGAATATTCTTGGCCATCCGGGGCCTTACGCTCGGCACTACGGGCATGACGCTGGAGCATCCGACGGCCTCCGCCTGGGATGGACTGAACTTCCTGTGGACGCCGCAATTTGATTCCCTTTCCAATCCAAAAGTCTGGATGGCGGCGGCGGGACAGATATTTTTTACCCTGTCGGTGGGAATGGGAACGATTCACTGCTTCGCCGCTTATGTCCGCTCCAAAGACGATATCGCCCTGAACGGCGTCTCTGCAGGATTCATCAACGAGTTTGTGGAAGTAGTGCTGGGCAGCCTCATCGTCGTTCCGATTGCAGCAGGTTACCTCGGCATTGCATGGGTACAGGAAAACGCCAGTTTCGGAATGGCCTTCCAGACCATGCCCTATCTGTTCCAGCAATGGGGCTCTATACTGGCCACCTTAGCCGGAGTGTTCTGGTTTGGCCTCCTGTTTTTTGCGGGGATTACCTCATCCCTTGCAATGGGTACGCCCTGGATGGGCTTCATGCGGGACGAGTTCAATTTTAACCGCATGAAGGGCGCTCTGTCCTTTGGCCTGGTCACGCTTATTCTCGGTCTGCCTACAGTCTTTTTCTACAAATACGGAGTATTTGACGAATACGATTATTGGGCGGGCACCGTCTCGCTCGTCATTTTTGCCTTAGTTGAAACTATCATGTTCGCCTGGATTTTTGGCGCCGACAAGGGCTGGCGAGAAATTAACCTCGGCGCAGATATTCGCCTGCCGGGCATTCTGAAATACATCATCAAATGGGTAACTCCGCTCTTATTGCTCTTTGTGTTCCTGGGTTCGATCATTACGCCGAAAGACAACAACTGGACAGCCCAGGTAAACGGCCTGACGAGCGGTAATGGCTGGGAATTGGACAACAGCTCCCTAGTCAAACAGCTCGTGAACGCCGGTATCAAAGAGGAAATAGCTACCGTCCAGAATCCTGCGACCCTACCTGCGCTCCAGAGAGAGGCGGAAGTCATGCAGAGCCAATTAGAGCAGGAGACAGACTTGAAAGAAAGGGCATTGTTGCAGGTGAAACTTGAAAAACAGACCAATCGCATCAAACAGGTCTCCGACCCCGGATACTTAGTTATTTTGGATAAAAAGCTAACCTACATCCCGATTGCAAGGGTACTCCTGCTGGGTTTGTTCGTCGGCATTTCCATCCTCGTTTATATTGCTTATCAAAGAAGAATTAAAGAAGGAAGAAATACGCCATGAATACATCAGCCGTCATAACTATGGTTTTGGCACAAGGGATTGTGACCATTTTCGCCATCTATTTTTTTGTCAAGGTGTTCAAAGCGCCGAATAAAGACGCTGACGATTTTCCGCCCGGACCCTGATCTTTAGAGAATTTTCTTTTTAGGTTAAATCTCCTTGTCGCAAAATCATGAGGTCTTATTTCCTTTCGCTTCCCGAGCACAGGCAAGGCATCATTGCCATCGTCTTTGCAGCCATCCTGTGGAGCACGGGCGGATTGTTCATCAAACTGCTTCCCCAAGACGCCTTCACCATCCTGTTTTACCGCTCCTCTTTGGCGGGCTGCCTCTTCGCCGTAGTTTATGGAAAACAAGTTTTCAGTATGAACCTACGGGCCTGGCTGAACAGCCTGTTTTATGCAGCCCTGTTGGTGCTGTTCGTCGTCTCCACCAAACTCACTACCGCCGCCAATGCCATCCTACTGCAATACACCGCCCCCATCTACGTCCTGCTGGCCGAGCCAATTTTATTCAAAATAAAATTGGAAAAAATCAACGTCTTTACCATCCTCGCCTGCGTGCTGGGAATGGGCATCCTGCTCTCCGGCGACATCTCAGTGGGGAACTGGACCGGCAACCTGCTCGCCTTAACTGCCGGCCTGGCGCTCGCCGCCCTGCTCCTCGGCCAGAGACTGAACGCCCCGGAATACCAGGTGCGCTCCATCTTCTGGGGAAACATGTTAGTAGCCGTAATAGGACTGCCCTTCTTCCTTCAGTCCGGTGTTCCGAGCCTCTCCCAGGCCGCCATGCTCGGCTTCTTGGGCATCTTCCAAATCGGCATGGGCTACCTGCTTTTCACCTACGGCCTCAAGCGGGTGCTGGCCATCGAAAGCGCTCTGTTGGCCATGTTGGAACCCATCCTCAACCCCGTCTGGGTGCTGATTGGCTACGGCGAAAAGCCCACCGGCGCCGCAGTCTTCGGCGGCTTGGTCATCATCCTCGCTCTGTCCGCCCGCCTCGCCTGGATAGAATGGCAGAAGCGAAAACTCCGAATCACATAAGCCTTCCTTTCCTTCCAATTTCCCCTCCCCTTAGAACTATTCCCGCTCTACATTTGTAATTAAACAGTTGCCGCTAAGCCGGCAGATTTTTTCACCTGACACTATCATTATGCTCGGTTGGCGATTTTCAGAATTTATTCCCGATGAAGGCAGAAGTCCGTTTGAAAGACTGTTGAGGCTCTTTCAGGAACTGCTGCTTCACACGGCAGGCAATGTAAACGAAGCCTTGACCTGGCTGACGGAATTGGATCGCCAGCACAAACTGACGAATGACGACTACGGCATTGCCGACTTTATCCGGGACCTCATAGACAAGGGCTATATCGGAGAGGGAGAAGTCAACGGCCTCCCCGGACACGTGCCCACTTCCAAGATGGAAATCGCTCTCCGACGCAGAGCTTTGGACGAGGTTTTTGGACAATTGAAAAAAACGAAGCGGGGCAACCACTCCACAAAATTCGACGGCAGAGGCGACGAACTGGCGCCCGAACTTCGACCTTATGAATTCGGCGACAGCATTGAATCCATTGCCGTCTCCGAAAGCCTGCGCAACGCCCATATCAATCACGGCATCGAAAACTTCCTGCTGACGCCCGAAGATTTGGAAGTGCAGGAAACCTTCTACCAGAGCCAGACCAGCACCGTGCTGATGATTGACATCTCGCACTCCATGATCCTCTATGGCGAAGACCGCATCACCCCCGCTAAAAAGGTAGCCATGGCGCTGTCGGAACTCATCACTACCCGCTACCCGAAAGATACCCTCGACATTCTCGTCTTCGGGAACGACGCCTGGCGCATTGAAATGAAAGACCTGCCCTACTTAGAAGTAGGCCCCTACCACACCAACACCGTCGCCGGTCTCGAACTGGCCATGGAAATCCTGAAAAAACGACGCAACCCCAATAAGCAGATTTTTATGATCACAGACGGCAAACCGACCTGTATCAAAAAAGGAAAGAAATACTACAAAAACGCCTACGGCCTCGACCGCACCATCGTGAACCGCACCCTCAACCTGGCCACCAAATGCCGCAAACTGAACATCCCCATCACGACTTTCATGATCGCCAGGGATCCCTATCTCATACAGTTCGTGGATCAGTTCACCGCTGCCAACAATGGCAAAGCCTTTTACAGCAGCCTCCACGACTTAGGCGAATTTATCTTCCTCGACTACAAAAACAATAAGCGCAAAGGCAGGGGATTCTAACGGCGACTTCGCCGAAAGGAAAAAGTAGGAACCTGATTGCGGCGAACAGCGCTCGCAATACTCTTATTTTTAAAAATCTAAAATCTCCTATCTTATATCGTCAATCAAAGTCAGAATGGCCGCCAAAAGAGCGCCGGAATGAATGGATGATAAAAAACGGACGACCCCGATTTTGATCTTTTTCCTCCTTGCTCAGCATTTTGCACCTACGGCGCACACCGCATTTTGAATGATTTTTCAAAAAAAAAGCCCTTCCATGCGATGCACGAAAGGGCAGGTTATGTGTGTGGCTTATATCGGTAAATGGGTAAGAAAGCGACTTCCTATCGCTCCCTAAAGGCGTTTAATTTTTCTGGCTGTTTAGGTTCCTTTGATTTTGGCAGCTTATTTATAATTGGAGTCTGTGGGAGGCGCCGAGTAAATTCGGGCTGATTTTCTCCTTCGTCCAAAATCATCTGCGGGAAGCCTTGCCGCGAGAGATTCGAGTTGACCAAAATAGCTTCCAATTCTCCTTAAAGGAAAAATCAATTCCCAATAGAACTTCGTAGATACCCCAATAAACGTAAGGTGAAAAAATAGTGCGGAAAGGCGGCCAAAGGTAATCCATTGTTTAATTTGCACCGATTATTTTATTCTAAAATCCTCCATGTTGCAAAAAAGCCCAACCCATGCAATTTGAAAATCATCGCAGCCTCAGGGAGATACTCGAGGAAATGGTCGGCTCTCTGAAATGGGAAGAGAAGCTGAACGAAACCAAGATCCGCCAGATCTGGTCGGAAAAAATGGGAACCACCATCAACAACTACACGCGGGAACTGCAACTGAGAAAGGGCAAACTGTTCATCTCCATCACCTCGGCGCCTCTGAAACAGGAGCTGACTTACGACCGCCAAAAAATCATGGAAATGATGAACCGCGAGTTGAACGGCGATTTTGTAAAAGACGTAATCGTCAGATAAAATGCGACAGCCGGCCATCGGGCGCCGCTCTATTTTTTTTAAAAAAATAAATCCGCCAGCACATCAAAACGTATCAATTCATAATCCTCCTTCTCTTCTTCCCTTACCAGCTCTTTTCTCAGGAAAAAAATGCGGTGGACAGCCTGTCCCGGTTATTGAGGAGCGCCCAGGCTGATACCAACAGGGTCAATCTCCTCGCAAGCCTCGCCTGGGAACTGAAATTCGACCAGCCCGAACAGGCCAATGCGCATTTAGATGCGGCGCTGGCGCTGGCACAACAACTCCATTTCCAAAAGGGCGAAGGCAATGCCTGGAACTACAAAGGTGTCGTGGCGGACATCCACGGCTACAGCGAGCAGGCCGTTGACTTTTTTCAAAAGGCGCTCGACATCCGCCGGCAATTGGGCGACCAGAAGGGCGTGGCCTACATTTATAATAATCTGGGCAACGTCCGCTCCAATCTCGGCGACTATGTGGAAGCCCTCATCAACTACCAGAACTCCCTGAAAATCAGGGAAGAGCTGGCCGACTCAGTCGGCATCGTCCGGGCGTATTACAACATTGCCATCGTGCAGGAGAAAATGACCAACTACCCGGAAGCCCTCGATTTCATTTTCCTCTATCTGGAAGGCGCCGAAAAAAAAGGCGATGAGGAAGGCGTCGCCAATGCCTGGAATGTGATAGGCAATATCAAAACGGAATTGGATCGCTACGACGAGGCCTTAGAAGCCTACAACCGGTCGCTGGACATCCACCGGCGACTCGACAACGAATGGCAGGAGGCTTCCGTCCTCAACAACATCGCCAATCTCTACGACGCCCAGGCCGAGCAGCGCATGGACGACGGCGACCTGGCTGATAGCGTGCTTTTTCTGTTCCAAAAGGCCGTATCCGTTCATCGGAAAGCATTAGCCATTAGGGAACGAATGGAAGACCAGAGCGGACAGGCAGAAATTTTCAATAATACCGGCTACGTGTTGAAAAACCTGGGAAGCTATTACCGCAAAACCGGCCAACAGGCGGAAGCGGAAAAGACCTGGCGGGAGGCCGAAGACTTCCTCCTGCGCTCCCTGAAAATCCGGGAAGCCGAGGGGGAAAAGGCCGGCATCATGGAAGTCTATAACGGTCTGGCGGACGTCCGGCGGCGGCAGGAGCGGTACCAGGAGTCCCTGGATTATACCCTCCGCTATTATGAAATGGCCAAAGAAATCCAGGACAGGAAATTCCAGCAGAGCGCCCTGAAAGACCTGGCGCGGATTCACTATCAATTGGGACGGTACAAGGAAGCCTACGAGTATCGCAAAGAATACGACCAATTGCGCTACTCGATTTTCAATGAAGAGCGCATTAAAAGCGAAGAGCGGCGGGAGGCCGTTTACGGGGATAGCAAAAAGCAGCAGGCCATCGAGCGACAGGAACAGGAAATCAAACTGAAAGAGGCTCAGCTCCGCACGGCTGCCACGGTGCGCAACTCCTTGTTGGGCGGCGCAGCCCTGCTCGTCCTTCTGGCACTGGTGCTGTTCAATCGCAACAAAATCATTCGCAGCGAAAAGCAGCGCTCCGAAAACCTCCTGCTGAACATCCTCCCCGCCGAGACCGCCTCGGAACTCAAAGCTCACGGCAAAGCGCAGGCTCGGCATTATGAAGCCGTATCGGTGCTGTTCACCGATTTCAAAGATTTTACAAAAATTTCGGAGCAAATCCCTCCCGAAGCTTTAGTCGCAGAGCTCGACGAGTGCTTCCGCGCCTTTGACGAAATCGTCGCCCGTTATCAGATTGAAAAGATAAAAACCATCGGCGACGCCTACTTCTGCGCAGCCGGTCTGCCCACGCCCTCGTCCACCCACGCCGAGGACGCCGTGCAGGCCGCTTTAGACATGCAGGCTTTTATGGAAAGCTTTCGCCAGAGACAGCGCAGCGCTGGCATACCGGAATTCCACTGCCGAATAGGCATCCATACCGGCCCGGTCGTCTCCGGGGTGGTGGGGAAGAAGAAATTCGCCTACGACATCTGGGGCGACACCGTCAATATGGCTGCGCGGATGGAACAAAGCGGCGCCCCCAACCAAATCAATATTTCCCAGACTACTTTTGAGCTGGTCAAAGAAAAGTTTGTCTGCCAGACCCGCGGAAAGATCGAAGCCAAAAACAAAGGCCAGGTCGAAATGTACTTCGTCCTCCAGCCGGCGCAGGATGGGGAATCTATGCTGAGATAAAATCCTCAGGCTTTCTATGCTTCAGCAAAAACAAAAAAAATGCTCCAACAGGAACTCTCGAAAATCGCCCTTTTAGGCGCCGAAAACAGCAGCTTTTCCGAAGAGACAAAACGGGGATTGCAGCGCCTGGGGATTGACATCAGTCAGGAAGCTCCGCAGGCGCTGGCTCAGGCGGCCGCCCTGCTCAGCCAGATGCACAAGGCCGGATTCCGCCTGGCCGACTTTGAGGGCAGCCTGCCCGAGGCCGCCTCAGCGGGCGATGAAAGGCTTTGCTCCTTCCGCTCCTCAGAGCGCCTGCGGCTCATCCTCGATGGAACTTTCGGCGGGCTTCTTCCGGAATTTTTTGAAATTTTAATAAAAAATAAAAAATGCCTGCCGCCCGAACACCTGCCCGCTCTGCTGAACCGCCCTGACCGAAAAAAATGGAAACCCTTTTTGGAAAAGACCCTTAGTGCCAGCGGGCGCTGGTTCCTGTCGCAGCATCCCATTTGGCGGAAATGGGTAGAGAAACCTGAAGGCGACTGGCTGACCGGAACGCGGGAGGAGCGCCTGCAACTAATGGCCTGGATGCGTCGCTGCGACCCGGAAGCAGGCCTTCAATTGCTGCAATCTACCTGGAAGGAAGAATCGCCCGCCGATAAAAAGGCTTTCCTTCAGGAAGTCCTCCAGGCCGGGCTTTCCATGTCCGACGAGCCATTCCTCGAACGATGCCTCGACGACAGACGTCAGGAAGTGCGCGCAGTTGCCGCCGAAGCTCTGCAAAACCTCCCCGATTCCCGTTTGGCTGGGCGCATGTTTCAAAGAGCGATACAGGCTCTCCCCTGGGACGGCATAAAGATCGCCCCCCAACTTCCCGACAACCTCGATGCGGAGGCCCGGCGGGATGGCATTTTAAAAAAATCGCCCCTCTGGACGGGAGGCGACCGGGCAAATTATCTGGGCCAGGTAGTAGCCGCCGTCCCTCCGGAACGCTGGGAGACTTATCTTAAAAAACTGCCGACAGAGATTGTGCAAATCTTCGCTGCGACGGACTGGGCGGACACCCTGCTCTCTGCCGGCGCCCTCAGCGCCGCCCGCCATCGCGACGAGACCTGGACAGAGGCGCTCCTCGCCTGGCAGCTATTCCGCGCAAAGGAAGAACCGACAGACGGCGACCCCTTCTTCCAGGCTTTGTCTGAGACGGCTTCGGCAGCCGGCCTCAACAGACTGGCGCTGCAATTCATTTCCCTGCGAAAGAACCTGCCGACCCGCGACACTGCTTTTTTTCAACTGCTACAAATGAGCGGACAGGCATGGGATGACCCGCTCAGCCTGAGAATAGCCGAACTCCTGCAAAGCCGCCTGAACGAAGCCTCCCAGCCGGGCCAACTGCCAGAGGGTTACAAAGAATACTTTTCTCTTCTCGCCCTGCGCGCTAATCCCGCACTGCTCCCCAAACTTCAAAATGGCTGGAACGCCAATGCTCCCCTCCGCTATCTTTGGGAAAAACCTTTGGAGGAAATGATGAACGCGCTGCTGTTTCGGAAAGAGATGAACAGGGAAATGAAGACCGATTGAAGGGATGGGCGTCGTCTGAAATTTAATATGACCTGTCAGAGGGAATGGGGGATGCTGTGTTTTTTGTTTTTGTAAATGTATGAACTAACAGAGCGCTCCCGCATTTAATTTGGAGCGAAGGAGGAAATTATATCGGATTCACTTCGGATTTTCCCGCAGATTTTTAAGAGAGTTTTACAATCATTAAACAACCCTCACGGCAGCAGATAATTTCTACTGACTATACTTGCAAAGTCGTTTTAACAAATTACCTTAGCCGCACTTCCCCAATGATAATTCTATTTCCTTTAACAGGTTGTCTTTTTAAATTATTTTTTCACGTATCTAAAGAATATAAGCATGAAGAAGATTATCTTTCTATTTCCATTTATTGGATTTATTTTAATGGGCGCTGATTTGATGGCGTAGTACGTGGTTGACTTTGAAGATGTGACCAAGACCGGATATGCTAGTGGCACAGTGACATTGAGCGGCATTGAATGGACCCTAATAGAGGCATTAGTTAATACCGACCCAGGAGACTTTCAATATGGCAAAAGAAGCGCTCGCTTACGTGGCTATGAAGTTTCCGAAATGTATATGAATGAACCAAAAATAAACGGTATTGGCTCAATTTCTTTTTGGCATCGTCGGTTTGGTACTGATACACAAATTGAATGGATAGTTCAGTATTCCGTGGATGGGAGTACTTGGATTGACATTGATAAATTTACAGCAAGTGCGGATACGGTTCAGTTTAATAAAACAGTAAATGTGGAAGGAGATATTTGGATTAGGATTGCAGCAAATGGCGGTAAATCGAATAATAGAAGAATGAACATCGACGATTTAATAGTTACCGACTATCCTGAAGCCCCCCTGCCTGTCACCTTGTTGCGCTTCGAAGTCATGCAGGACAAATCTCAAAATATCCTGAACTTCAGCACGGCATCGGAAATCAACAACGACTATTTCAGCATTGAGCGTTCAGGCGATGGGCGCAGTTTTGAGGAACTGGATCGCATGGATGGCGCCGGCAATAGTTCCGAACTGAGACACTACAGCTACACCGACGAGCGCCCCCTGTCGGGTCTCAACTACTACCGCATCAAACAAACTGACTACAACGGAGAGTTTAGCTACTCGCCAATCCGCTCCCTGCGCCATATTGACAAATCACAGGCGAGTGTCTTTCCCACCCTTACCTCCGGCGACCTACATATCGCCACGGAATCAGACGACTACCAAATCCTTATTTTCAATAGCGCCGGCCAGAAACTTCGGCAGTTCTCCGGGCTATCCGGCAATCAGACTTTGGATGTTTCCACGCTACAGGCCGGGGTTTATTTCCTGCGCAGGCTCAATGGCCATACGGGAGAGACTATTAAGATTGTAAAATGGTAGGCCGAAAGTAGTTGGCAAAAAGAGACCGACAAGGTCGTTTCAAAAGTTTAGATTTGCAGCTTTATGCCAGGCATTTCCTGCGGAGTTTTCTGCGGATTGAGCGCAGGCTTTTTCTACTTTGCCGGGGAATTGCAACGGGGTTATTTCTTCCTCGAAAAGAGGTACAAGGAAGACGCATCAGAAGTTGATCATTTTAAAAACTTCTACATGGCGCTTATCAAAACAGTCAGAGATTTTACGCCAAAATTTGGGAACAACTGCTTCCTGGCCGAAAATGCGACCATCATCGGCGAGGTAATCATGGGCGATGATTGCAGCGTATGGTTTCAGGCCGTCGTGCGTGGCGACGTGAATTTTATCCGCATGGGTAACAAGGTCAACATTCAGGATGGGGCGATCATCCACGGAACCTACCTCAAAGCAGGGACGACCATTGGCAACAACGTCAGCATCGGACATCGGGCGCTGGTACACGGCTGCACCATCCGCGACAACGTCCTCGTCGGCATGGGAGCTATCGTGATGGACAATACCATCGTAGAGGAAAACGTCCTCATCGCCGCCGGCGCCGTGGTGCTGGAAAACTCCCACTTAGAAACCGGCTACATTTACGCCGGCGTTCCCGCCAAAAAAATTAAGCCCATCCCGCCGGAAGTCTTCCGGCACAATATCGAGCGCATCGCCAATAACTATGTGTTTTACGCCGGCTGGTTTAAGCGAGGGTGAAAATGGCTTCCCCCCCCGGAGAGCTTAAGATGATCTGGTTTGGAAAATAAAGAATCGCCTTTCCGGCTCGTCAATTCCTCAAATTCCTGCCCCATAAAAAACTAAAAATAGCTGACCCCCAGAAACACCGCTACCATTAGGCCATTGTAAACCAGGTAGGTAGGCCAGTCAATATATTCCTTTGGCGAGACTTTCAGCACCCGCCGGTTGTACTCGATCAGGATGATGCGCTCCAGGATAAAGGCCGCCACGGCTGCAAATGCGATTCCTTCTAAGCCGAATCTCAGCCCCCACCACCAGCTTAGTCCAATCATTGTTAACAGCTCCACTGCGGCGCCTAAGCTGAGGATGTAGTTTTTCTGGCGACTCATGGCCACCACCTGAGGCATCAGGATACGACTGGACAGCAGCAGGGTAAAAATATTGAACAGCCTGGCGGATTCTTTAAAGTCGGAATTAAAGACGATGGGAAAGAGAATCGGCGCCGCTGCCATGGAGGCCATGCTCAGGGGAAAGAGCAGATGAGAAAGCTTCCGCGTCGCACTTTTGATGCGCTGCAAACCGGCCTCCCGATTCTCGCTGACCTCTGCCAGCAGCGAAATCGCCAGCGCGCCGACCATCATCACGGCGATGGGGAATTCCCTGGCGCCATAGCGGAACACGGCAAAAGACTTTTCATCCTCGAACAGCAGGGAGACCATCAGTCCGCCGGCGTAGTCTGCGCCCTTGCCAATAAAGGCCAGTAGTAGCAGGGGCGCCGCTAAGGGCAGATAAGCTTTGAAGAAGGCGTCATCCCATTGCCAGCGGGCGTGGCGAAGCATCAAGGCAACCAGCCAGATAAATTTGAATGCAGCCCAGGCGATAAGGCCAATCATCACTTCCCGCAGGCCCATTCCGAGGTAAATCGGAGAGGCGACGGCGACTATTTGGAGGGAGAAGCTCGCCAGCCCAAATGCAATGATTTCTCTGTATTTTTTTAAAAGCAAATAAAAAATCTGGATAGCGAGGGTAGGGGAGTTTAGGGCGATAAAGAGCGCTAACCAGTTCAGCCAGGGGAGTTCTGTAAAATTGGTAAGGTGTTGGGTGATAAAGCCTTTCGTGAAAAACAGCGCCCCGCCCGAAACCAGGCCTGCCAAAGCAAACAGCAAAAAAACGTTGAACAGGGCGGTTCCCTTCTGCGATTCATCGAGCCTCGGAAACAACTGCAACAGGGTGTTTAAGCCTCCCGATACCCAGAAAAAGCAGAACAGACCCGACAGGAACATCCAGGCTTCGTAAATCGAGATGAGCTCCGTCGGCAGTCCGCTTTTCGCCAGGGCAATCCCGATGAGGATAGCCGTCCCGAACTGCAAAGCCAAAAAGATTTGCATGCTGCCGATGCTCGTGATCGCTGTTATTTTTCTAATGATAGTCGCTCTTTTTTTAAAAAAAACTTCAGGTGAAAATGTCCTGTAAGAAAAATTCCCGGAAGAAGAATGATTGCTGAATTGCCGCCGAATTTCCCCACAGGAGAATCATTTACCTAAAAAATCCAGCCAGGCCGAAAAAGAACCTCGTACTTTGTATGTCTGTTATAATGAAACACATTTCAGTCGCATGAAAAAATATAAGCTACAAACCGAATTTTCAGCATATTCCTCATTGGAAGAACTTCCCGAATCCGCCCGCCGCATATTGGAAGCTGCGCGCGAAGCGAGAGAAAATTCTTACTCTCCGTATTCCAATTTCAAAGTAGGAGCGGCGGTATTGCTGCAAAACGGGGAAGTCCTGAGCGGTAGCAACTACGAAAATGCCAGCTACCCCGTCTGCATCTGCGCCGAGCAGACCACCCTGACCACCGCCGCCAACCTGTTCCCCAACGTTCCCGTCTTAGCCCTCGCCATCACGGTGAGGAATCCCCGCCGCATCATTGACCGACCCGGCCCCCCCTGCGGCGTCTGTCGCCA
The DNA here is from genome assembly GCA_964643005.1 of uncultured Saprospiraceae bacterium. Taxonomy (GTDB): domain Bacteria; phylum Bacteroidota; class Bacteroidia; order Chitinophagales; family Saprospiraceae; genus UBA6168. Next base: position 22,374 of record CAZXQI010000007.1, read on the forward strand.
GGTCATTTGTGAAACGGAGATGAAATACGGCCAGGATATGCAGGTCATCTTCCAGGGCGAAACCGGCCCCATTTTTATTTTCAAAAGCGGGAAGGATTTACTCCCTTTGGCCTTTGACCAGAGCTATCTTTAATCTTAAATCCTGGTTGTTCATTGCAGCCTGAGAGTCTTTAGACTGGCGTACCTTTCCCCGCAGATAATTTACTTCGGACTCAATCTCCAACGACAGCCCCCTGTTCATCTCCTATAATTAATAGTCAATCATTTATCATTCATCATTAATAATTAACGATTCAGAAGAGCGCTCGCCCTCAGCAGCCGGTCGTTCACCGCTCTTCCGAGATCCTCCTCGGGCAGCCATTCAGCGAGGAGGATATCCGCTCCGCAATGATCCGCCTCCCGCATCGCACTAAACAGATTTTTAGCAGCCTCGTCCAGATGGGCGCCGGCGGAGAGTTGGAAGCGAAAATCTACCGAAAGGTTTTCCAGCCGATTCCCGAACTCTATCAGACCGATTTTTTTTCCTGAAAACTGTAGCGCCAATCGGGCGGCGTCGCCAACGTAGAGCGGCGTCGAGGTGGCATAATGGCTTTTAAGTTGCCCGGGCGCTACGGGGTGATCCTGGACGCCGGTTTTCAGTAGTACCTTTTTCCCGAGCGCCGCTTCTATCGCTTCTACCGGCGCGCCACCTTTCCGCCGGACGAGAACCTCGCCGTTTTCAAAATCTACGATCGTGCTTTCCACCCCGATTTTACAGGAACCGCCGTCGAGGATGTAGGAGATTTTTCCACCCAGCCCTTCTAAAACATGTCGGGCGCTCGTCGGACTAACGTAGCCCGATGGGTTGGCGCTCGGCGCCGACAGGGGGAAATCCAAAAGCCGGAGCAGTTCAGCCGTCAGCGGATGCGCCGGAATGCGAACCGCCACCTTTGGACTGCCCGCAGTGACGAGGTCGGGTACGACCGCTCTTTTTTTTAATAAAAAAGTCAGCGGGCCGGGTGTGAATTTGGAGGCGAGCAAGCTGAATTCGGGCGGAATTTCAGCGGCATATTTTTCTACAAAACTCCAATCGGGCAAATGGATGATGAGCGGATTGAATTGCGGCCGATTTTTGACCTTAAAAATTTTTAAAACGGCGTCGGGATTCAGCGCATTGGCGGCAAGACCATAGACCGTTTCCGTCGGGATGCTCACCAACTCTCCCGCTTCGAGGAGCTTCTTAGCCAAAAGTATATCAGTGCCGATTTGCGTTTTCATAGAAAGTTGAAGGAAGGCAGGAGGCGGTCAGATTTACGGCTCTCCTTTTTTGCTGTGCAAATATCTGATAAAAGCAGGCATTGGAACGGCAATCATTTTTTCAAATGAAGAAAGTCACTGTCTGACCCGAAAGAAAGGTCGTCAGTCCATAACTAAAGACTTCCCATCTTTGCAGTCGTTAAAACGGGAATTTTCGACCTGTTTCTTTTTTTTAAAATGGAATCTGGTAAGCGGTGCAGCGCTGCTTTATCAGAGTAAAAAAACTGCTTTTATGAAAATCAATTTGATTAGGCAAAACGATGCCGTCCTATTCGAAGGCTCCAACGAGGAAGGCAATACGGTGACAGTGGATGGCGGCGCCAATATTGGCGGGGTAGGAAAAGGTATGCGCCCCATGGAATTGTTGTTGGTCAGTCTGGCCGGCTGTACCAGTATGGACGTGGTGACTATTCTTCAAAAAATGCGACAACCGCTCGAAAACTTCCGCGTCGAAGTCAATGGCGAGAGACAGCCGGACGTCTTCCCCGCCGTTTTTGAAAAAATTCACGTCCACTTTGTCGCATCCGGAAAGCTCAGCCGCGAAAAGGTAGAGAGAGCCATCAGCAAATCTATGGACACCTATTGCTCCGTTTCCAGAATGATCGAAAAAGTGGCCGATATCACCTGGTCATTGGAACTTGAATAATGGCAGAAGACGGGCGCCTTTTGCTTAAAAAAAGCAAGTGTAGAAGAATCGGCTTTCCTGCAAATGAGTCGCCACCAAGAAAAACCTACCCGCTTTACTTCTTCCTCTTCCGGGCGGGTTGCCTAAGAGTAGTCTCCTGCTGCGGCAGCTTATCCGCCTCCGGCCAGTCGTAGTTTTTAGCGAACCAGTAGATTCCCCAGGCTGCGGAGGCCAGCACTAAGAGGGAAAGAATCAATGAGATTCGTTCGCCGGTATAATACGATTTCGGAGCGAAGATCATTTTCAGTTCGTGCTGACCGGCGGGCAATTTGGCGGCTCGCAGGGTGAAGTCGGCTTTAAAGAAGTCGGGCGCCTTTTGTCCGTCAAGATACATAGACCAGCCTTTCGATGGCGGATAATACATTTCGGAGAAGACGGCTAACTGGTCGCTGGCGGCGCTATAGGAATAGATCAATGTATCGGGGTGATAATGAGTGAGCCGGATTGTAGCCATGCTGTCGTATTGGAGATGGAAGCCCTGAAGCTCGCCCGCCTGTCGCTGCTGTACGACGAGCTTTTCGCCCGGCATCAATTCGGCGAGGGCGGCAATTTCGGCGTCTCCGTCGGGTACGATTTCGTACTCTCTCACAAACCAGGCGTTCCCAAGCGCTTCGGGATTGTTGATGACCTGGTCGTTTTGCATGATGAAATACTTGGCGTTGAACATGCCGTAGATGAAGCGGTTGTCATTCGGCTGGCTCAGGTAGCGCTCGATCATTTCCTGGTAGCGCATCAGCTTGGCGGCGTGGTAGCCGCCCATGCTCTGGTGGTAATAGCCGGTGAGGGCGTTGGAAAATGGCAATCCCCGGCGGAAGTCTGCTACCCGGAAATGCGGGTCGCTGTCCTGTAGGATTTGTTCGTCCGCCTTTGAGGGCGCCGTGATTTGTTGTTTCGCCGATTTCTCCACGTAGTCGCTGCTGTCTAAGTTGCGGAGGCCGATTCCCCAGATATCAATCACGGCAATCAGACCGAGAGCCAGCGCAGCCCACCAGGCAGAAAACCGCTTTTTCGCCCAAAACCAAAGCAGGCCAAAGCTCAGGGCAACGTAGATGAAAGAGCGGAAAGCGTCTGCCCGGAGCAGTCCGGCGCGGTCTTCGGCTACTGCCGCAGCGACAGCCGCTGGATAGTTTTCACCGTCTTTCAAAAAGTCAAAGCCAAAGCTCAGAAGGTAGCCCAGGAGGATCAGGCCGACGGCGACGCCGCCTGCGGAGTAGAGCGCTCTCAGGCGCGCTCTCTCTCCCGTATTTTTATTAAAAAATGCCTGTAAGCCCAACATGCCGAGCAATACCACGAGCATAGTCCCCACGCCAAGCGTCATTTTTACATCCCGAAACTTATTGTACATGGGCAGGTAGTCGAAGAGGAAATAGTTGAAAGCCTTAAAATGGTCGCCCCAGGCCATCAACACGGTCAGCGGCACAAATACGATGATATACCATTTGAGCGGATGCCTGACTAAAAAAGCCCCTAAGAAGAAGAGGAAGATGAATGCCGCCCCCATGTAAAGCGGCCCGCTGGTGAAGCGCTGCGCCCCCCAGTAGTGGGTAGCCTGCTGAGCCAGTTGCTGAGCCTGTTCGTTGTTGTTGAGGGCGCGTAGGGAAGAGAGGGTAGCGCTGTTGGGTTCGCTGGCGAAGCCCTTGCTGCTGCTGCCTCCCACAAAATTGGGAATCAGCAGATTATAGGTTTCCAACACCCCGTAGCTCCAGTCTGCAAAGGCGTATTCTTTCGACAGTCCGTCGCCTTCCGATGCTGTGGAGCCGCTGCTGGCGTCTTTGTGATGTAGCTCCGACTGTCCGCGTATCGTTTCGTCAGCGTATTCTTTGGTGGTCATCAGCCTGCCCGCATTGGTGCCCACCGCCAGCATCACCGCTGCCGCCGTCACTCCGGCAGCTATCAGGAAGTTCTTCAGCGTACCCTTTTTCACGGCCTCCACTAAATAAACGAGGCCGAAGACGAGTAGCGACAAAAAGAAGTAGTAAGTAATCTGCACGTGGTTGGCGAACAGTTCCAGCGCCGTGAACAGAGCTGTCAGCCCTCCCCCTAACCAGTATTTCCCCCGGAAGCTCAGAACCAGGCCGGCCAGAATCGGCGCCATGTAGGCCATGGCGATGATCTTGGTGGAGTGTCCGGCTTCCGCCAGTGCAAAGTGATTGGCGGCAAAGCCGAAGCCAACAGCTCCGATGATTCCGATGCGCCAGTCCAGCCCCAGCACGATGAGCAGCAGGTACATGCCCGCCATCATCAGCAGGATACCCGTGTGGGGCGGCGCCATGTTGTTGCCCAGGAGGAAGCCCTTGTTCACGTATTGCATCAGGTTGGAAGTGGGGTAGAGGATTTGATAGACGGGCATACCCGCAAAAGCAGCGTTCGTCCAGAGGGGATACTCGCCCGTCTTGTCGTGGATTTTGCGGCTTTCCCCCTGCATCCCGACAGCCTGCAGGTTGTCCGATTGCAACAAGGTTTTTCCCTCGAAAGTAATGGGAGCAAAGCGGATAAACGCCAGGGTCAGCAAAATGGCATAAGCGATAATATGCGGTAAAAACTTTTTCCAGCCTGAATTCATTTTGATAAAAAATTGAATTGTGACACATGAAGGTTTAGCGTCGCCAAAGGTATAGATTATTAGAAAACGGAAGAAAAAGGATTGCTTTCCCTGCCCAATGGCCGGAAATCTTTTTTCTGAAAGAAACCTGTCCTTTGGTATCTTCGCCCAAATTCAGCCCTCTATCGCAATGTCCTTCAATTTGAAACCTCTCGAGCTCAACGCTGATTTTACGTTTGCCTTAGACGTCTTAGAGAAAACGAGCCGCTGCCTATTCATTGCAGGTCGGGCGGGAACGGGCAAATCCACCCTGCTCCAGCTATTTCGCACCACCAGCAAAAAGAACATCGTCGTACTGGCGCCCACCGGCATCGCCGCGCTCAATGTGAAGGGACAGACGATCCATTCCTTTTTTGGCCTGCCTCCCAGAATGGTTGCGGCCAAAGACATTCGGAAGCAGTCCAATCGCAAGTGGTTTAAGAAAATTGAAACCCTGATCATCGACGAAATAAGCATGGTGCGAGCCGACCTGCTCGACGCCATTGACCGCTCTCTGCGCCTCAATCGGGAAAACCCCTTGCCCTTCGGCGGGGTACAGATGGTCTTCATCGGCGATCTTTTTCAACTCCCTCCGGTGATCGCCTCCGACGAGGAGCGCCAAATTTTGGCGATGGTTTATGAGACGCCCTATTTTTTCTCCGCCCAGGTCATGAGGCAGATAGAGATTGAAAAGTTGGAACTGCGCAAAGTCTATCGTCAGGAAAATCGCCACTTCCTCCGCCTCCTGGACGCCGTCAGGCTTAACCAGGCCGACTGGGAAGACCTCGACGACCTGAACCAGCGCTTCCTGCCGAATTTTGAGCCGGAGGAGAGCTTCATCACTTTATCGCCCCGCAATTACAGAGTAGATCAAATCAACCGGCAGCAACTCGCCGACCTGCCCACGCCGCTGTTCACCTATCAGGCAACAGTTACCGGCGATTTTGACCCCCGACTTTTTCCCGCCGAAAACGGACTGGAACTCAAAGAAGGCGCCCAGGTCATGTTTTTAAAAAACGACCCCGACGGCAATTTTGTCAACGGAACAATCGGCAAAGTCGTCCATCTTGGCTCAGACTCGGTCAAAGTCTTTTCCGACGAGCCAGGCAGTTCGGGCGAAATCGTGGTGTCGCGAATGCTCTGGGAAATCATCCGATACAAGGTAGTGGAAAGCAAACCCGATAGTATAGAAGCAGAAGTCATCGGCACTTTTGAGCAGTACCCCCTGCGCCTGGCCTGGGCGGTGACCATTCACAAGTCTCAGGGCAAAACTTTTGACAAGGTCATCATTGACATGGGGCGGGGCGCCTTTGAATTTGGGCAGACTTATGTGGCGCTCAGCCGCTGCCGCACTTTGGAGGGAATTGTCCTAAAACAGAAGCTCCAGCCGTCTGATATCCTCGTGGATGAGCGAGTGGTAGATTTCTACGAACGCAATTTCTGAACTTATCTGCCAGCTCCTGGCGGAAGTTTTCCCTGGTATTTTTTTTGACAAAGGAGAAACAATCCGAACCCATTTCGGAACAGAACGCTGATTTTTTTCAATAAATTTTCTTTGAAGGCTGCTGCAAACAGGGGGTAAAAGCCATCTATTCGCAGCAGCTCAATTCTCTGGAAGGAGTATTTCAATAACCTGGGTTCTGTCTCAAATTCCCGCCACTCAGATCAATTTCAGTTTGTGGAATCGGCAGCAGTTCGTGTTTGCCGGCGACGAAATTCCTGCCGTCGGCCTGCATAACTTCGGCGGCGGCGCCCCAGCGGAGCAGGTCGAACCAGCGGTGCTGTTCCATGGCCAATTCCACCCGGCGCTCGTGGTAGATGATGTCGCGCAGCTCGCTCTGGTCGGTGGTCGTCACTTCGGGCAGGATGAAGTTGTTGTTTCCCCTGGCTCTTTGGCGGATCATTTCCAGATAGACGAGAGCCTCGCCGGCCTTGCCGTTTTCGTTCAGCGCCTCTGCCGCCACTAACAGGACGTCGGCATACCGCAACAGCCGGAGATTGCCAGGGCCGTTGTCCTGAAGGCCCGGATGATCGGGAACCCAGGCTTTCTGGTTGTAGCGGGCGTTGAGTATGTCGGGGTTGTTCTGTACGATGGTGGCGCCGTCGGGAAGCACCTCGCCGACATAGATGATGGTGGCCTGCCGGCGCGGATCGCCTACCTCATAAGCGGCGATAAGGTCGTCGCTGGGACGGTTGAAGCCCCAGCCTAAATTTGGCACGCCTCGCACGCCCTGGATCATATTATAAGGTGTGGAGCCTGGCCCCGCCACGGCGGCCTGTATGGCTACGGCGCCGATTTCAAAGACGCTCTCCACGCCGTTTTCACCGACGGGCAAAAAGTTGTCGGAGTATTTCGGCTGTAAGCTGTACTCTCCGCTGTTGACGACTTCTAAGGCATATTTTTCGGCCTTGACGAAGTCGCGCTTTACCAAATAGAGTTTGGCCAATATGCCCCGGGCGGCGCCTTTGGTCGCTCTGCCCAGGTCGCCGGCTGCATATTCCGACTTCTCAGGAAGTACGGCAATGGCGTCTAACAAATCCTTTTCAATGAAATCGTACACCTCGCTCAGAGGGCGCCGCTTCTGGGTAAAATATTCATCTTCCGTCAGCGGCTGAGAGATGATGGGCAGCTCGCCAAACCACTGCACTAAGCGCAGGTAGGAATAGGCGCGCAGGAATTTGCTTTCCCCAATCAGCCGGCTTTTCAATTGCTCGTCCATAGCCACATTGGGGATATTTTCAATGGCAATGTTAGCTCTCGATATGGTGCGGAAATGCCCGGCCCAGGCGCCCGAAAAAGCCTCGTTCGTCGCGTCGAACGAAAACTGATCCACTTCTACGAGGTAAAGGGCGTCGTTGGCAGTGCTGCCCTTATCGGCGTCGTCGCTGATGATATCCGTCAGGCCGATCCAGGGGAAAGCGCACATTTCCCAGCTTCTGAAGTTGGCGTAAATGGCATTAGTTGCCTGCACAGCCTGCTCCGAAGTTTCAAAGAAAGTATCAAAGGTCAGTTGTCCCTTGGGCTTTCTGTCGAGGAAATCCTTCTTACAGCCGGCTATCAATGCGATGCCCGCCATACAGATTATTATTTTTTTGAAAAATGAAATGCTGAATTTCATGGTACTGAATTTATAATTTTTAAATAATCAGTTTCATTGCTGAAAGTAAAAATCCAGACCCGTTTAATGGATTCGCCACTGCGAATAAACGGAGTTCTACCCGCGCTTAGGCGGCGCTTAAAATGTCACTTCCACTCCTCCCTGAAATGACTTAGCCACCGGATAACCGCCAAAGTCGAGGCCGACTTCGAAAGGGTTTCCGCTGTTGGGGAACTCGGGGGAGTAGCCGCTGTATTTTTGTTGGGTCCAGATATTCGTACCGCTGACGAAGACCCTTAAGCGGGTAACCTTTGCGGAGGGAAGCCATTCTGTGGGCAGCGAGTAGCCGAGTACAATATTCCGCAGGCGGAAGAAGCTGCCGTCCTCTATGAAGCGATCGCTGACCCGATAGTTGTGCCCGCCATTGGTGATGCGCGGCTCTGTGTCGCTCGGACTACCTTCCCGCCAGCGATCCAGAACGTGCTTTTCCCAGTTGTAAACGTCAAAGCGGTAGGTCTCTTTGGCATTAAAAACCTTGTTGCCCCTTTGTCCGAGGAAGTCAACGGCGAAGTCTAATCCCCTCCATTCAAAACCTGCGGTGAGGCTGTACATGAGATTGGGGATGGAGCTGCCGAGGTAGGTTCTATCGTCGCCGTCAATGACTCCATTGTCGTCGAGGTCGGCGAAGCGCAGGTCGCCCACCTTTTCATCGCCTAATCGCGGCAGGGTGTTCAGCTCCTCTTCATTTTGGAAAATGCCCGCTACCTGATAGCCGTAAAAGGCGCCGATAGGCAGCCCTTCCACCGTTCGGGAAGAAGGTTCGCCCTGTAAAATGGCGGCAAATATTTCGCTCTTGCCTTCCGCCAATTTCATCACCCTGTTCGTCACTGGCGAGATGGTCGCTCCAATATTGTAGGTGAACTTCCCGCTATTGCGCCAGTTGAGGGTGAAATCCCAGCCTCTGTTGCGCACCTGAGCTGTATTCACAATCGGGTCGCCCTGCGAGCCTACGTAATCGGGAATGGGAATGGCGGCGATGATGTCGTAAGTAAAGCGATTGTACCAGTCGGCTTCAATTTCTAAGCGATTATTAAAAAAGCCCATCTCTACGCCGAGGTCTGTCTGTCGGGTGGTTTCCCATTGCAGGTTGGTATTGGCGAGAGATACTAATGTGGCGCCCTGATTCAAATCTTCTCCCGGGCCAAAGACTGCATACAGGCCGCTGCTGATAGCCACTGTGCTGGGGTATCGGTTGAAAGAGGCCTGGTTGCCGAGGATGCCGTAGCTCAGTCGCACTTTCAGGCGGTCGAAGAGATTGAGGTTTTTTACAAATTCCTCCTGACCTGCGTTCCAGCCCAGGCTCAGGGAGGGGAAATTCCCGGTCCGGTTGCCTTCTGCAAACCGACTGGACTGGTCGGTACGCCAGGAGGCGGTGAGCAGGTAGCGATTGAGAAAGGTATAGTTGACGCGAAACAGATAGGAGATGAGCGCTTCGTCTGAGGCGTTGCCGTAGTTCATTTGCGTGGTATCGTTTCCGGCGGAGAGGAACAGCAGTTCGTTGGCTGTGCCTGGGAAGTTCTCCCTGCTGCCGCCTAAGGACTCATCGTTGTGTTCCTCAGAGGTATAGCCCGCCAGAACGGTCAGGTGGTGCTTAGACCATTCCCTGTCAAAAGTCAGGGTTTGCTCCCAAATCCAATTTCGACTCATGTTGACGCCGGCGCTGAGGCGGTCGTTCTTGTTGCGCTGCGAAGGGCTGACCTGGAATTGCGGCTCAAAATACCGGCTCTGACCGTCGCCTCTGTCGAAGCCGAAATTAGAGCGGAAGGTGAAATTTTTTAAAAAATGAAGGTCTCCGTAAATGTTTCCGAAAAGGCGATTCCCTTTTGAGTAATTATTGCTTTTGTAAAAAAGGTCGGCGGCGGGATTGCCTATTCCCAATCCAAAAAATGTGGGGTCTGAAAAATTGCCCACGCTGTCTTTAGGCGCAAAGACCGGAGGCATTCGGTAAGCGCTCGTCACCACGCCCGGGGCATTCTGACTGTTGGTCGTGGCGTAGGCGATGTTGTTTCCGATGGACAACCAGTCGTTGAGCTGGTACTCGGTATTCAGTCGGAAAGTGAGCCGGTCAAAGCTGGAGTTTTGGACGATCCCGTCCTGACTAAAGTAATTGGCGCTGAAATTATAGGAAATGCGATCTGAGCCGCCATTAGCCGACAACTGGATATTGCCAATGGGTGCGCTGCGGAAAATCTCGTCCTGCCAGTTGGTTCCTTCTCCCAACGCAGCGGGATTGGGGAAATAGGGCTGCCCGCGAAACTCGTTATAGATTTCAGCAAATTCGGCGGCGTTCAGCATGTCAATCTCTTTGGTGACGGACTGCGTGCCGAAATAGCTGGAAAGCGTGATGACGGCATTGTCTCTTTTCGTTCCATTCTTAGTAGTGATGATGATGACGCCATTGGCGCCGCGGCTCCCGTAAATGGCTGCCGCAGAGGCGTCTTTCAACACCTCGATGCTCTGCACGTCCTGTGGATTGACGAAGGAGGCGTCATAGGTAATCATCCCGTCAATGACGTAGAGCGGGTTGGCGTTGTTCATCGTGCCCGTGCCCCTGATGCGGATGACGGCGCCGGCGCCGGGCGTTCCTGAACTGGGGGCGACATATACGCCGGCCACTTTTCCCTGCAGAGCCTGCTCGACGTTGGCCACCGGTATGCGCTCTATATCTTTTTGTCTGACAGAACCCACAGCGCCGGTCAGGTCGCTTTTCTTTTGAGTGCCGTAGCCCACGACGACAATCTGTTGCAGCAGGGTGCTCTCCTCGCGCATAACCAGTTCAATGTGTATGCGGCCGGCGACAGGAACCATCTGAGATTCAAAGCCCGTGTAGGAAAAATCGAGCACGGCGTCCGGCCCGGCAACGACCATCTTGAAACTGCCGTCAATGTCCGTGACGGTTCCGTTAATAGTGCCTTTTTCCGAAATATTGACGCCGATGAGCGGCAGCCCGTCGGTTGAGCTGGTGACGAGGCCTTCTACCCGATGCTGCGAGAAAGCCATAGTCAGAGGCAATAAAGCCAATAATAGGACGCCCGCTATTTTTTTAAATGGGTAAGCTTGTTCCATAAATTATTTTTTTTAAAAAAAATACTGTGAAAAAAATGCGGCAGTAGCAAACAAAAAAAGACAGGCGAACCATGCCGCCTGTCTTTTTTAAAAAAATTAAAGTTTCACAAACCTTGCATTGCCTTTCAATACGCCGTTGCGGGTAAAGCCTGCAATGGTGTATGTTCCGGCGGGCAGATTGCTCACATCAAATTGAGCCGTAGCGTCGTTGCCGACCCAGATGCCGGCAACGCGGCGACCTAAGAGGTTGTAAATCTCAATCACTGAAATCTCGCCTAAGTTTTCAATCCGAAGCTGATTGCTGACCGGATTCGGAGCGATGCTCAGCGTCTCCACGTGAGCGGGTTCAAAAACGCTGGTTGCCAATGGGCATTCGCTACCTTCTAAGCGGATATCGTCGAAGTAATAGACCACGTCGGAGGCAGGCAGATTGTTGATGTCGAAAATCAGGGTGACCCTTCGGTATTGGCCGTCGTCGGGCAGCGGAGTAGGAGAGGTAGAGAAATCCCAGGTCAGGTCTTCCCATTCGTTGGCTTTGGTATTGGCGATGGTATTGTCGCCGGAGGAAGCCGGGGCGCCTGCCGTGGCGGGGTTTTCCAATTTCATGGTAATCGTGGCGATCTGCGGCGACCAGACTTTCATTTTCACCCGCTTCGTGACGCTCAGGTCTATAAAGGAAGCCAGGTCGGCGTACATTCCCTGCCAGGGTTCCTGCCCTGATGCCTTCTCAATGGCCTTGCCGACTTTGAGGCTGGTGTTGATACCGCTCTGGTCGGGATTGTCCACCAATTCAAAGCCGCCCGAATTGTCTGCCGGGAAGAAGGTCCATTCAGTAGATGTAAATGCAGGACTGTCGAAATTCATGATGCAGCCGTCGTAAGGCGCATGTAGGAGTGCGATGTTGTCGATATAATAGGTCTCTACCGTACCGCTGTGGTCGTTGCCGCCATTGAAGAAAAAGCAGACTCTTTTTTGATCAGTACCGGCCTGCTGAGAGAAGTCCACGCTTATCTTTTGCCATTCGCCGGCATCGGTGTAATCTGCCCAAAGCTCTGCCGCCGGGCTGCTACCGCCTTCTAATTTAAAGAGGATGGGCGCGGCCTGTTCAGCATTGACCATGATACTCAACTGGTTGTAAACGCCGAGGTCAATGGGAGCGGGGAAGTCGTAGCATAGAGCCGCCCAGGGTTCGTTGGGTTGGTCTTCGTATTTGCCCACCTGCGTAGAACTGTTGACCACGGAAATGGCCGGATTGACGACGACGCTAAGTTCTGAAGCGCCGGCTCCCGGCGGGTAATTGCGCTGGCATTCAAAGTCGTCTATGATATTGGCAAGGGCGACAACGCCTTCGCAGGGATCCACCGTGGAGGAGCTTTGGGTCAGGTTGTCGAAGAAGAACATGGCGCCGGCTTCCGCTATCCCCGGATTGAAGATCAGATTGACACCCACCCAGTCGCTGATATTTTGGAAATCGGTGAAGTCGAAGTGGAGGGTTTCCCAGTTACCTGGGTTTTCTAAGTTGCGGGTCACGTCTTTAATCCCCTGCGAAGTACTCTCCAATTGCATGGTGACATTCACCGCTCCGGCGGGCGCCCAGACGTCTAAATTGTACTGGGGCTTTTGGGAAATGTCGATGAAGCCTGGCGCTACCGCTGTAAGAGTGGAGAAGGCAGCCGCTCCTTTGGTGTATTTGCCCACTTTGCCGGAAGTGTTTACGCCGCCCGGCGCCGGATTGTCCACCACGGCAAAAGTTCCGTGCAGCACGGTTTGCTGGTCGAGCGGTTCCCAGGGCAGGATGGCGCCGTTCTCAAAGTCTTCGAGGACGGTCTCCGTTTGCTCCGCCCACTGGATGTCGTCAATATAGTAAATGTCGCCGGGTTCGGGTTGATTGCCGCCGTTGAAGAAGATGACGATCCGCTTGTGATTAGCAGCGGATTGCGAACTAAAATCGGCGGTGTATTCGGCCCATTGGCCAGCCTGGTCAACCGTTACCCAATATTCAAAAGCCGGAGAAGCGCCACCTTCCAATTTGAACAAGACCTGTGTGGCTTTGGGCGACCAGATTTTGACCTTCAACTGATTCTTAGCGCTCAGGTCGAAAGCGTTTTTGTAGTCAATCAACAGGTTTTCCCATTCGCCCGGAGGGTCTTCGTATTGCCCCGCTTTGGCAGAGGGGTTAATCGGATTGGGGAATGGATTATCCACCACCTGTAGGATATCCCAGCCGCTGGCGTAGGTAGCGTTGCGGTTACATTCAAAGTCGTCAATCATGTCGGGATTGGGCGTAGAGCCTGCGCAGGCGCCCTGCGGGTAAGCGCAGATATTGTCGAAGTAGTAGGTGTCGCCACTGGTTTCAACGCCCGGATCGAAGAAGAGAATCATCTTCGTCAGGTTCGTGTAGTCTTTGGCAGCCGAGAGGTCGAAAGTATAGGTTTGCCAGACGTTGGCGAGCGCTATATTTTTCAGCACTTCGATAGCCGGCCCGCCGCCGCCTTCCATTTTGAATAAAACCTGCGTTGGCGCTGTGGCGTAAATATCTACTGAAAACTGATTCAATGCGCTGAGGTCGAAGGGCGTAGCGCTCTCAGCCAGCAGGAGGCTGTATGCCGACTGATTGGATTTCACGTAGCGACCGCAAAAGTCAGAAGAGTTGACGCTATTCGGGTCGGGGTTGGGCGCCTGGGCGGTGAACTCGCCGTCGAGACCCTGCCAGCCCAATTCGTTCCCTGTTTCAAAAGTTTCATAGCAGGTCTGGGCTTCATAGCCGACGATGTCGTCCCAGTAGAAGGTCTCCGCAATGCCGGGCAGGAAGCTGTTGAAGCTAATGATGCACTTTGTCAGCCCTGTAGGATTGGAAGCGCCTCCCGTCATGTCCACGGAATACTCCACCCATTCATTGGCCTGGGTAATCTGGATGTATTTTTCAACGGGAGCACCGCTGCCCTCAAATTTTAACAGTGCCTGAGTCGGAGCGACCGGCGACCAGATTTTTACCTTGACCAGACCGTAGGCGGCCATGTCTGCCGGCGCCGGCAAATCGGCGATGGCGAAGTTGAAATCTGAATCTTCGTTGGTGGTGTAAGAGCCGACGTATTCGCTGACATTGACGCCGCCAGGAACGGGATTGGCGACGGCGCCATTGTAAGTTCCATTGATGCCATTCCAGGAGAGGTCGGAAACGCCGCCTTCAAAGTCTTCGTAAATCACCTGTGCCTGAAGGCAGGACAGGCCGAGTAGCAAAAAGAGAAAGGTTAATAAAGCATTTTTCATAGAAATAAAGTTTAATTGAAATTCGATTAGAAATTCCAGAGGGGATTTCAACCGAACTTCAGCCATTTTTTAGAAAAATTATTCGTCTTGGTTTTTAGGCGTAGCAAGTATAAGCCATTGGGCAAATCGCGGACTTCGATGGATTCTGTGAGCCGTCCCGCAGGCAGGTATTTTTTATTAAAAATATTTTTTAAAAAATGTCCCTGCATGTCTAACAGGTCGAGGCTAATGGTCTGGGGACTGGGAAGAGCAATATCAATGTTCAGAACCTGGCTGACCGGATTGGGGAAAATGTCCCATTCCGTTTCTTTGCTGAATATAGAAGCAGAAGAAAGGTCTTCCACAAATCCGATGGCCTCCAGAGCCGGCTGGATGTCGGGGTTGGCCATGAACAGGTTCCAGAGAAGCCCTGTGCGGTAGTTTTCTATCATGCAGATGATAGGTCCCTGGTCAATGGCGAGGTAGCTGTCGGCGAACCAGTTCTGTTGGAGGTTGAAGGCGTCGTAGAAACCCATTGGCCCCCATAGCTCAGCGCCGTGGTCTCTGTAGAAATGTTTGAGCGCCGCCAGGCTTTCCTCAGGCGTGTAAGGCATGGAAGACAGGGCTGCAGTCGGGGCGATGGTTCCGTTATCCGCCGGGCTGCCGGGAGAATGGGCGCTGTATCCCCAGGGGTCGTCGCTGGCGCTAAGCCCCCAGCAGTTGTCGGCATAGCCGGCGTGGTTCAGCGGATTGGCGATGCAATAGGCTCGGTTGATCAGGGTGTGATTTCTGTTTTGAATAAAGTAGTTGGCGAAGGCGTCTTTTTTATTCCTCGGATCGAAGCCCAAAAAAGAGTAGTGGGCAAAGAATAGCGGCCCGCCATAAGAAGGCCCCACGGAGAGCTGGTAGCCGTACCAGCTCAAACCGCTGGCGTAATTTTGAGCCGTCCAGCCCGTGTTCCACAGACTGGCGGGAACGGGGTGAGTTGGCGAGGCGATCGCCAGCAGATAGACGATGAGCGCCTCGTTGTAGCCCCGAATGGGGAGGTTTTCCTGCCAGGCGTAATTTGGCGACCAATGCCAGTACAGCACGCCGGAATTATTTTTTCTGTAAAAATTCCAATCTACTTTTTCCCAGAGCCCCGCGATGGCCTGACGGAGAGCGGTCTCCAAAGCTTCCTCATGATCGAAATAAGCGCGGGCGCAGAGCAGGCCTTGCATGAGGAAGGCCGTCTCCACCAGGTCTCCTCCGTCGTCGAACTGTCCGAAGGGGATGGTGGCGCCGTTGGCGCCGTTCATCCAGTGCGGGAATGCGCCGTGGTAGCTGCCCGCAAATTGCAGGAAGCTGACGATTTGCAGCAGGCGGTTCAGTCCCTGTTCCCGCGTAATCCAGCCCCGCTCAATCCCCACGATGATAGCCATGACGCCAAAACCGGAGCCGCCCGTAGTCACGATGTCGCCGCTCGCATTGCGCTCCCGCGCCATGCCGCTGGTCGGATGGGCGAAGTCCCAAAAATAGCGAAAGGTATAGCGCTGCACCATGTCTAGCAGCGCCTCGTCGCTCATGGCTGCGACGCTCGCCTCCAGGGTATCGGAGACGGCAATCTGCGCATTGATACCGTTGAGAGCGCTGATGTAGTAGCGCCAGCTTTGAGGCGAGTTGTCGGGGAAGCCCGTGAAATCGAGAAAGGAGTTGGAATTGATTTTTTTGACGAGGCTGAAATTTTGTCCGTCGGCGGAGCGCCAGATTTGGTAGCTGTCGGGATTTAGGTTTTGAGGCTTTTCCCAATTGAGTTCCACGTGGCTGTCATAGCCAATTGCCAGAGCGGAGAAACTCTCCTGCCCGGAGGCAAGAGTCGTTAAAAAGCACGCAACGAACGCCAGGAATTCAATCGGGTGAAAATTTATCATAGGAGGATTTGCAACTTGAAAAAAAGGAAGAAAACAGCCTCCAATTTTTCCGTGAAAGTACATCGTTTCATAACAAAATAGGCAAGCGAGGGTTTGGCTTTTGTGGATGCCTGATAAAAATCATGCTTTGGAAGCGGGTAAATCAGGTGGATTTTTTCATGTTTGAGAAAAAATAATTTTCCAATGACTTTCTCCAAAATCGCAATGGCAGTTTTGCTCCTGCTACCCGGGTGTGCGCTGCAAAAAAAAAGCTTCCATGCTGAGCAGTTCCGCCCCCGACTTTCAGATGAGGCATTGCTCGATCTCGTTCAGGAGCGCACGTTTCAATATTTCTGGGAAGGAGCGGAGCCGCACAGCGGCATGGCGCCGGAGCGGATCCACCTCGATGGGGTTTATCCCGACCACGACCCCGATGTGGTGACTTCGGGCGGATCGGGCTTTGGAGTCATGGCTATTCTCGTGGGTATGGAGCGGAACTTTATCAGCCGGCGACAGGGCAGGGAGCGATTAGAAAAAATCATCGGTTGGTTGGAGAAGGCCGATCGCTTTCGCGGCATGTATCCGCATTGGCTTTACGGTGCGACGGGAAAGACAAAGCCATTTAGCCGGAAAGACGATGGCGGCGATATTGTCGAGAGCGCATTTCTATTTCAGGGCCTGCTCTGCGTCAGGCAATATTTTCAAAATGGAAATGATGCAGAAAGGGCGCTGGCCGCCAGAGCCGATGAATTATGGAGGGCAGCCGACTGGGATTTTTACAGGGGAGAGAAAAAGGAGAATGTGCTATTTTGGCATTGGTCGCCGAACTATGGCTGGGAGATGAATCACCGCATCCAGGGCTGGGACGAGTGCCTGATTGCCTACGTCCTGGCAGCTTCCTCTCCGACTCATGGCGTACCGCCGGAAGTCTATCACGAGGGCTGGGCGAGGAAGGGGGCCATCGTCGGCGGCCCCACGCAGTACGGCCTTCATCTCGCATTGAAGCACAATGGTTCGCCCGAATACGGCGGTCCTCTTTTCTGGTCGCATTATTCCTTTCTCGGCCTCGACCCCCGGCATCTGAAAGACCGCTACGCCGACTACTGGGAGCACAATCGCAGGCACGTCCTTATCAATTATAGTTACTGTGTAGAAAATCCAAAAAACTGGTATGGCTACGGCTCCGATTGCTGGGGATTGACAGCGAGCTATTCCACCCGCTTTTATGCGGCGCATCGCCCGGAGGAGGACTTTGGCGTCATCGCTCCCACGGCGGCGCTGGCGTCCATGCCGTACACGCCGGAGGAAAGTATGCGAGCCATGCGGCATTTTTATGAAAAATTTGGCGGCAGGCTCTTTGGGAAATACGGGTTCTACGACGCTTTCAGCGAGCAGGTGGATTGGTTCCCGCGGCGATATTTAGCCATTGACCAGGGGCCGATAGTGGCGATGATAGAGAACTACCGCACGAGTCTGCTGTGGGATTTGTTCATGTCCTGCCCGGAAGTGCAGGAGGGTTTGAGGAAAATAGGATTTAGTTTTTGAGATTAGGCAGATGATGGCATTGTGGAAAATCTGCGAAATCCTTCAATCCTTATTAATTTGCTATTCTGACGAAAGGGGGAGCCGATGAGCGGAAACTGTCTGAATCGCAGATTTATGAATTAATGTAGAAGAAACGCAGGTTCAATGTTAGGGTCTGATACTCAATTAGTCCCAAATGAAAGCGAGGAGAATTTTGAAGAAAGGAGCAGGCGCCAGGCAGCAGCAAATAATTAACAACCGTTAATGAAAAGATAACACCCCGAAAAAATCATTTGAGTACTTAGACCCATCCTCATAAAATTTAATTTGTGAAAAAGTCTGCCACTCCAAAAGCAGTTCCTATCTTGTGGCGCTTTTTACCGGGCATATCCTACGACGAAGAAGAATTGAACAGACGGCATTTGCGCAATGGAGTAGAGGTGGATTTAGCATAGAAGAACCGCAGATGCAAACATAAACGGCATTTTTCCAAATCATTTTATTATTAAACAAAACTATCGCATTATGAAAAAAATCTTCCTGATTTTTTCCCTGATGGTGACAATGGCCAGCCTCACTCTGGCTCAGCGTACTATCACCGGGACGGTGACTGACGACAGCGGCGAAGCGCTGATTGGCGCTACTGTACTCGTAAAGGGTACTACTGCCGGTACAGTTACCGACCTTGGTGGCTTGTACACCATCCGCGTGCCCGAAGGAGGCACTACTCTGGTATTCAGTTATACCGGATTTAAAAGTGTTGAAATGGTCATAGGCGCTTCCAACGTTGTGGACGTTGAGATGGCGGCAGACCGAACCACATTATCGGAAATTGTGGTGGTGGGTTATGGAACCCAACAAAAGAGAGACGTAACCGGCTCCATCTCTCAAGTCAAAGGGGACGAAGTAGCCAACCTGGCAACTCCGAGCTTTGACCGCCAGTTGGCAGGCCGGGCTGCGGGCGTAACGGTGACTTCCCCAAGCGGTATCCTCGGCGCTCCTCCACAAATCCGCGTGCGCGGGGTCAACTCAATCTCATCGGGAACTTCCCCGCTGATCGTTATTGACGGCGTACCTGTATTCAGTGGAAACACGGGCGGTTTCACTCCTGCCAACGCATTGGGCGACCTGAACCCTGCCGACATTGAATCTTATGAAATCCTGAAAGACGGCGCCGCTACCGCTATTTACGGTTCGCGCGCTTCCAACGGCGTCATCCTGATTACTACTAAAAAAGGATCGGCCGGGAAAGCGAAATTCAGTTACGACGGCTACATCGCATCTGCCAAAGCCATCAAATTGTTTGACCTTTTGGATGCTAAGCAGTTTGTTGAAATCAACAATGAGAAAGACCTCAATGCCGGTGGCGCAGGCGATATTGCCGCCCTGCAGCCAGGCGTTGAAACGGACTGGAACGACGTGCTCTTTAGAAGCGGCTTCCAACACAACCACGTATTTTCCGTGAATGGCGGAACTGACAAAACGAACTACTACTTCTCGCTCGGATTTTCCGATCAGGATGGTATTGTCGTTTCCAATAGCCTCCGTCGCTATACGTTCAGAGCCAATTTGGATCAAACGGTTAACAGATGGTTGAAAGTGGGCTTCAACAGTGGGGTTTCCCGCCAGGAAAATGACGGCCCGCTATCTGGCTCCAACAACCTTTCCGGCAACACTTTCGGCGCCATGAGGATGTTCCCGAACGTCGCAGTATATGATGAAAACGACCCGACAGGCTACAACATTGACGACATTAACCCGCGTACACTGGGCCGCGGCGCCAACAAGATTGAGCTTGCCAACGGTATACCCAACGCCCGCTTCGTGTTGGACAACGACAAGCGCGCTTCTACCAGCTATCGTTTGTTGGGCAATACTTATCTGAATGTAGCTATTGCAAAAGGTCTTAATTTCCGCACTCAGTTTGGTATTGATGGTTCTTATGTTGACGACCTGCTTTTCCAGGATCCGCGCCACGGCGACGGCTTCTCAGCTAATGGTCGCGTTTCCCAGGCTTTCTCTCCCGCACTGCGCTGGAACTGGCAAAACATCCTGAGCTATGACGAGTCCTTTAATGGGGTTCACAACTTAGGCATTACGCTCGTTCAGGAGTATCAGAAGCAGCGCTCCAGCTTCTTCCAGGCTGTGATCAGCGATATGTCAGACAGATATTTCCAAACGAATATCATCTCCGATACCTACGCTAACCAGCTTGCATACGGTGGAATTTCCGAGAATGGTCTGGCTTCCTACCTCGGTCGCGTGAACTATAACTTCAACCGCAAATACTACATCAGCGCATCCATTCGCCGGGACGCACTTTCTTCTCTTCCTGAAGAAGGCAGAGTCGGTTACTTCCCGGGCGCTTCGTTTGCATGGCGTATCTCTGAGGAGCCTTTCTGGGAAAGCGCGGCAGACGTTGTCTCCGACTTCAGAATCAGGGGTTCTTATGCTCAGGTGGGCAACACCAATATTGGCAACTATCCTTACATCGGTTCTTACGGCGCCGCTCAGTACGGCACTCAGAACGGTATCGGCTACAGCAACTTCGGCAACGACCAGCTCAGATGGGAGTCTCAGACAAAATTGGACTTCGGCTTAGACCTCGGTTTGTTTGACAATCGCATATTGGCATCTTTTGCTTACTGGGCACAGGACAACGCAGACATCATCCTACAGGCGCCGACGCCTCCTTCAGTGGGAGTGCCGGGCAACTTCATCAACCAGAACATCGGGCAATTGAAAGGGCACGGTATCGAATTGAGCATTGACGCTACGGTTATTAGAACGGACAACTTCCGTTGGAATACCAGCTTTAACTTCTCCACTCAGAATAACGAAGTGGTGGAATTGGTTGACCACCAGGACATCGTAGGCGACTTCAACATCATCCGCGAAGGAGAATCTATCAATTCTATCTACGGTTATGATTACTATGGCGTGAATCCGGCCAATGGAAATCCGGTTTACCAGAAAGCTAATGGTACTCTGGTTGAACAAAGCCTGAATAGCGGCGCATATTTCGTATTTGATCCAAACAACCCAGGTACGCAGGGCGAACCAGGTTCATTGTCGGCAACTGACGACCGCCGTGTGTTGGGAGTGGCGCTTCCGAAATGGTTTGGAGGTTTTGACAACAACTTCTTCGTAGGAGACTTTGACTTCAATCTATTCTTCCGTTTCTCTGGCGGCAACTCGATCTACAACAGAACAAGAGCCGACCTGCTCGACATGGGCTTCAACAACAACGGTACTGAAATCTTAGGTCGCTGGCAAAGTCCGGAAAATCCTGGAGACGGCCAGACTCCTAAGTCCATCCTGAACAACAGCAACTTAGTGAACAACCCGAATGTAGGTACTACCCGTTTCCTGGAGAAAGGCGACTTCTTGCGCTTAGCTAACATTTCTATTGGATACACGCTGCCGAAAAGCGTAACCGAGCGCGCTAACATTGAGTCCATGCGCTTCTACGTTCAGGCGCAGAATTACCTGACATTCACTCCTTACACGGGAATTGACCCGGAAACAAACACCAACGGCTTTGGCGTGGACTACAACGGTAACCCACAGCAGAAGGTAGTTTCCTTAGGTTTGAATCTCAAATTTTAATAAACAGCAGCTTTAATTCTCATCCCATCGGGGATGGAATGCCGACTGTTTTCTTTAATCATTTTTAAAATCAATCTAACATGAAAAAATTCATGATGATAAATAAATACATCGCCTTGTCTGTTCTGGCATTGACGGTGTGCTTATTCGCAGTTTCCTGTGATAAGGACGTGACTGACCTCCAGCCATTAGACAGAATCACGGAAGCTGCCGCATTTGAATCACCGGAGCGTTGCGAGCTGTCCATGATTGGCGCTTATGACGCTGCCCAGAGTGGATTCTACCTCAGCGGCACCGTCAGGGGATATCCCTTCGGAGCTGCCAATACAGAGCAGGGCGACTGCAGGGGAGAGGATGCGCTGAATGTGGCTACATTTTATGCCATCACTTATCAGGCTACTTACGACCCAACCTCTGCCAACAACCTGTACCACTGGGAAACTTTGTACAGCCTGATCAACCGCACCAACTTAGTTATTGCCGGCGTACAAAAAGCTGCCGGCGAGGGCATTATCACACAGGAAAAAGCTAATGAGTATGAAGGCGAATCCAGATTCCTCAGAGCATTGGCGCACCACGAATTGTTGGTTCACTTTGCCCGCCCTTATGCTCATACGGCTGACGCTTCTCATTTTGGCGTACCTTACAGAGACTTTGCAGTCAATACGAAAGACGCACTCGATAGAGCTGCCGCCCAGGGTCGCAATAGCGTGGCTGAATGCTATGTGAAAATTCTGGACGACCTTAATTTTGCAGAGCAGAATCTGCCGGATTCCCGCTCCGGCTCGCTGAATATCACCCGCGCTACTTCGGGCGCCGCATCTGCCTTAAAGACGAGAATCTATCTTCACATGGGGAAATTCCCGGAAGTGATTTCCGAAGGCTCCAAGTTTTTGGCTAAGGGTAATTACACGCTGACGGCTTCTCCGGAAGGCGTATTTTCAAGCAATGCTTCCAATACGGAATCCGTCTTTGCATTTGAGAACTCAGTAGCCGACAACTCTGGCGTCAATGGCGCTCTGCCGGTGATGTACTCAGTATCTCCAGGTCGCGCGCTGGTAGCTATCAGCCCTATTATCTGGAACGCTCCATTCTGGGAAGCTTCCGACCTCCGTCGCACTCAGTTGGCAAAAAATAATGGTCGCGCATATTTCTCCAATAAGTATCGCAACATCACTACGCAGGATGACTACAATCAAATCATCCGCCTTGCCGAAGTGTATCTGAACATGGCCGAAGCTTATGCACGGACTGACAACGCCTCTGCGGCAGTGGAGTATCTGAACGAGGTGCGCAACAGAGCAGTAACAGACCCTAACCTGCAATTCACAGAATCTTCCTTTAGCTCAAAGCATGATTTGATTCAGAGTATCCTGAATGAGCGTCGGATTGAGTTCCTGCTGGAAGGTCGCCGCTGGGCTGATATCCATCGCCTTGCCAACGATTCTGAATTCTCAACAGGCGGAATCCCTGCCAAAGTGATCTACAACAACACCACTTTCGCAAGCTGGGGACCTGGCGTGGACTACGATGCCAACGGAAACTATAATCCGGGCGTCAACATGTTCCCTGCCATTCCTTACCAGGACTACCGCTTCCTGTGGCCAATTCCACAATCTGAACTGAATACAAATCCGGTATTAGCTGCACAGCAGAACCCCGGTTATTGATTGCTGAAATTGTTTGAAAGATTAAAGCCCCGTCGGCGAGCGCCGGCGGGGCTATTTTTGTAGCGTTCAAAAAAAAACCCATTTGCAACAGAGAGAGTTGCAAATGGGCTTTTTGAATTGAGTACCCGGAGCGGGACTTGAACCCGCACGGCCATTTCTGGCCACTGGATTTTAAGTCCAGCGTGTCTACCATTCCACCACCCGGGTGGTTGAAGGCGCAAAGCTAAAAAAAGTGCAGAAAAATATAAGCAAAAAAAAAGCCTTCACAACTGAAGGCTTTGGAGCGGAAAACGAGACTCGAACTCGCGACCCCGACCTTGGCAAGGTCGTGCTCTACCAACTGAGCTA
Organism: uncultured Saprospiraceae bacterium; assembly: GCA_964643005.1. GTDB lineage: Bacteria > Bacteroidota > Bacteroidia > Chitinophagales > Saprospiraceae > UBA6168. The sequence goes on from CAZXQI010000007.1 coordinate 45,449, forward strand.
CTTCCGCATTTTTGGAGCGCTTTCTTTTAAGCGGACGCAAATATACAATGACGCCTTCCAAATTGACAAGCATTTTTGAAAAAAAATCTTTTGCCTTTTTGGAATATGAAACTCTCCGGGAAACCAGCGATAGCCTGACAGCTAAAAACCGTGTAAGGGGAGAATTTCAACACCCTGAAGCGCTAGGTCGTCCAATGTTTTTTCAACTTCCCCGTCGGAGCGCCCTAAGCAGGCATCCTTGATCAGATAGGTTTTGAAGCCGAGTTCAAGGGCGTCCAGGGCGGTGTTTTTCACTTCTTCTTCCAAAGGTACCCCGGCCAGAAAGACGTCTGTTACCTCTTTTTCTGCCAAAAAAGCGGCGAGGCTGGTGTCCCTTTTTTTGTCGGCGTCGAAGAAAGCACTGTGGGGAGGCAGGTGCTTCTCTGTGCCCATTTCTGCGATGAAGGCAATTTTTCCCTCCAACAAATCGGGCATCAGTTCGGCGCCAAAGCTTCCCGCCACGCCGAAGATGTGGTGCAGCTTCATTTTGGCGCCCTTTATCTCGATCTCCTGGCCTGGGTAACGCCATAGGTGATTGGCCGCAAAACGGGCGTGGGTGGCCTGCATCCAAAAATTGGCGGCTACGACCAGGTCGAAGAATCCCATTGTCCGGTTGAGGATGGGGACTAATTTCTGGCTGTGGGGAACCTCAGCCGGGCCGCCCGGCATCAGGTCTATTTGCATTCCGATGACGATAAGTGCTTTCATTAAAAGCCGATTTTAGTGTTTGCTCTTGTGAGTTCTCTCCTGAGCGCAGCCATGCGAATGGCTGTCACGGCGGCTTCCACGCCCTTGTTGCCGTATTTGCCGCCGGCGCGTTCGAGCGCCTGTTCCAGGTTGTTGGGTGTCAGCAGGCCGAAAATGCAGGGGATGCCACTCGCCACGCTCAGACCGGTCAGCCCCGCAGCGATGGCGTGATTGATATATTCGTTGTGCGAAGTCTCTCCTTTGATGACGCAGCCGAGGCAGATTAACGCATCGAATTTTTGGGAACCGGCCAGCAATTTGGCGCCGGTGGGCAACTCGAAGGAGCCAGGAACCTGGACGGTCTGAATGTCTTCTTCATGGACTCCGTGCTTTAGAAGGGTATCGCGACAGCCCACGTACAGCGCATGTGTGATTTGCTGGTTCCATTCGGAAAGGACGATTCCTATTTTAAAACCCGATGCGGAAGGGGTGGTGGATTCGTCGTATTGAGATAAGTTTTTTAATGCACCTGACATGATGTTATAAATATTTGAGTGTTATGCTTTCGCATTTTTATTATTTGAAAAATAAAGACTCACTTTGAACCTAAAGCGATCGAAAAGTTGAGACATGTTCATATCCTTCATGGCCCAGTTTGTCAGCAACAAACCCATTGGGAAAAGGATGAGACAGTTCATCCAGGAAGCCAGTACGTCGTTGATGACGTCGCGCTCGGCAATGCTCTTGCTGAAAGTCGTGATGATGAAAAAGACCATGAAAAAGATAATCGAAATCAAAAGAGGCCAGCCAAATCCCCCTTTCCGAACGATAGCGCCCATTGGGGCGCCGATAAACAGGAAAATAAAACAGGCTACAGCCAGACTGAATTTGGTGTTGAATTCAAAGACGTGCTTCACCCGGGATTGCCGGGTCTTTTCCAGGGAAGCCAGGGTGGTGGTAGCCTGATCCCTTAGAGAGCGGGCGGTAGATGTCGTCCTGTCCACCATTTCTTTCTGTTTATCCGTTTCAAATAATTCCAAAAAAGAATCGTAGTTTTTTAACTCCCTGTTAATGGTTTGCTGCCAGGGCATGGTCGGGACTAAGGCAGGCCGGTTGGAAGTGATGACGGGCGGAGGAGGGTCTGTTTTGAGAAGGAAGTTTTTGCTGATGGTCGGCGCTGCGCTATTAGTTCTGGGGAGGTTAGTGGAGTCGGAATTGGCAGCGATGACATTTTTTAAAGAATCATTGGTCGGGGCGACAGGCATCGAATTGAGCGCTGAATCTTTCCGCTCTAAATTTCGCAGTGAGTCTCTTTCCGCTATGAGTCTGGCTCTGCGCTCTGCTGTTTCTTTTTGGTTTTTCTCCATTTCTAACCTTCGGGGTTCTTTTTCCCAAAAATAAAAATACTGGTCGTTGGTGCGACTTTGGCGCTCGATTTTGCGGGCAATCTCTGCGTCTATGGAGTCTATGGCGACGAGCAACTGGCGATTGCTCAGCATGGTGTAATGGGATTTGAACAAACTCTCGTCGGTGCGATCCAACTGGAATTCGGACAGGTCGAAAATTTTGGTCCACTGCCTGAAGTTGGCGCGCATCAGGGGGTAATTGCGCCTTCCTTCTTTGATAACGGGTTTGGGTTCCATGTATTGATGACCCTCGTACAGCTCCATGACGAAGAATTTATTGTCAGCCGAACCATACATCGCCCCGCTGTCGGCGGCGACCAGATGGAGCCTTCCCTGGCTCGCTTCGGTGTTGTCGTAAATCAACACATTGCGGATGCTTCGCCCGTTGGCCAGCTTCTCTCCCAGGCGAATTGAAAAGCCCTGAAAATCCTGGTTGAAGAGGCTTTCCTCAAGACTTAGCGCAGGCTTCTGCTGGCGAATGTCGTAGAGGCGGGATTTGAATTTCAGATTGGAAACGGGAATAAAATAATTGGAACAAAAAAAAGAAAAGATACCGATGCCAATGCTTGCGTACATCAGCGGACGCATGGTTCGCCAGAGGGAAACGCCCGCAGATTTTATGCTGGACAATTCGTAGTTCTCTGCTAAATTTCCCATCACCATGACGGAGGAAATGAGCACCGCTACCGGCAGAGCCATGGGTATCATCGAAACTGAAAGGTAGCTGACTAATTCGACCATCAGAAAAAAGCCCACTCCTTTGCCGGCGATGTCGTCAATGTAAAGCCACAGGGTCTGCATCACAAACACGAACAACGCTATGAAAAACGTCGCAATGAACGGGGGAATGAATGAGAGGATTAGTAGCTTATCGAATTTCTTCATCATCAGCTTTTTCTTACTGGCGACGCGCTGTGGTAAGTTTTCTGATAGCGCCGCTTTTTAAGAACGGCAAAAGTAGTGTAAACGCTGAAACCTATTGGCGCCGGGGGAAGGGAGTGTTTTCTATGTGGTCTTGCACGGTAGGACTTCCCGCAGATTTGCCCAGATTATTTTGCGGATTTCTGTGGATTTTTTCTTTTTAAAACTTTGGAAAAATGGCTTTATTTTTCAGCGCAAGTAACAAATGCAGCTGCGGTTTCGTCAGCCAGTCGTAATGAGTCCAAAAGAATTTCAAACGAGAATATTTCCCATCAAAAACAAGCTGTTTCGCTTTGCCATGGGAATTGTCAACCACGCAGCCGAGGCGGAGGATGTGGTGCAGGAAGTATTCATCAAACTTTGGGACAAACACAGAGAAGGCGAGATACAGAACTGGGAAGCCTGGTGCCTGACCGCCGCAAAAAACCTTTCCATTGACAAATTGCGATCGAGACATCAGCGCCTGCAACCGATTCAGGCCGGGTTCGATTTACAGGACTCTGCCGCGACGCCCCTGCAGGCGACCATTGAAAACGACGTTTTTGCGCAGGTGAAAAAACTGATGAACGCACTACCCCAAAGCCAGAGGGACATCATGCAGTTGCGCGACATCGAAGGCATGAGCTATCAGGAAATCGCCGATGCGCTTTCGCTGTCACTAGACCAGGTCAGGGTTTATCTCTTTCGGGCGCGCAAAGCGGTCAGAGAGGGACTGATGCAACTGACCTGACAGGAGAAACCAACTGCTATTTTCAACAGCTAATATCCACGACATGGAAAAATTGATTGAAAAATATTTTAAGGGCGAGACGAATTTAGAAGAGGAAGCCCAACTGCGGGTCTATTTCAATTCCGGCCAGGTGGATGAATCCCTGCGGGTTTACCAGCCTTTGTTTCAATTTTTTGAAAAAGAAAAAGGGCGGGAACTGAGCAAAGGTTTTGACCAAAAGTTGCTCGAAGGCATAGAAAAGAAGGGGAGGGTGGCGCCGATGAAAGCCTGGGGCAGGAATCTGTTGCGGATTGCAGCGATTGGCGCCGTTCTGATAGTCGCTGCGCTCTTTCTGAGGAAGCCCGCCGCGAAGCCTTTGCAACAGGCCGAAATTGACTGGAGCAAATACGAAATCACCGACGAGCAACTGGCTTACGAAGAAACCGTCAAAGCGTTGAAACTCGTCTCCGAAAAGCTCAACAGCGGCTCGAAAAAGGCCGCAGACGAAGTGAAGAAAATCAAAAAAGTCAGCAAATACTTCAATTAGCAATCTTTAGTCTGAGCGCTTTGCTGCCGGCAGCCGGCGCTAAGGCGGGCTTCGCTAATCATTTTTTTAAAACATTAAAATCGAGAGATATGAAATCCATAGCAATTTTTCTTAGCCTCTTTCTCAGTGTGGGAATTGCCACTACGAGCTTTGCTCAGGAGGACGCCATTTCCAAATACTTTTCAAAATACGTGGACGATGAGCGCTTCACCGTCGTTTATGTCAGCGGCAAGATGTTCCAGATGATCAATAAAATGGAACTGAGCCTCGACGACGAACAGGCCGCAGCCATCCTCTCCGTCTGCAAAGACCTGAAGGGTTTGCGCATCCTGACGACGGAAAAAGGCGGAAAGCAGTTTTATCAGGAGGCCATGAAAACCCTCGACACGAAGGAGTACGAAACGCTGTTGAAGGTGCGTCAGGGCAAATCGGATAACGTGAATATCTTCGTCCGGGACAGCAACGATGGCAACACGCTCGATGAACTGCTGCTGTTGGTGGAGAGCGACGATGGGAGCTTCGCCCTGCTCAGCTTCATCGGAAGGATTGACCTGAACCAGGTCGGCAAACTTTCAAAGTCCTTTGATAAATGAGACGCTTCTCCGGCTATTGGCTCCGGAGAAAAGATGCGGCCTTCTCTGCAAATATTTAGTCTCCTTTGAGGGTCGCCAGAAGTTGCCAATATTAGAAATTTGTAAAAAAACCGGCGCCGGGAAATTCAGCGTTCCAACCATTCAGTCGCGCAAATATTTCAATGATGAAAAACACATTTTTTATAATTTATCTCCTCCTTCTATCCTCCTCAGGTTTTAGTCAAAATAAGACCCTCAATCAATTTTATCGCCAATATAAACATGAGTCCGACATGCAGAACTTCAAAATCCCGGGATGGCTCATTCGCATGGGCGGGAGAATAGCAGTAGGACAGGTAGAAGGCGATGAGAACAGAATAGCGGTTGGTCTCCTTAAGAAAATGGGAACTACTCAGATACTCTACTCGGAGAAGGGCGTTAAAATTCCGGCCAAAGACATCCTCAGGCTCCGAGAGGATTTGTTGCAGGGAGGTTTTGAGGAATTGATTGCCGTTCGGGACGGTTATACTAATTTGCAGGTGATGGCAGATGAGTCTGACGATGTGGTGCGACATCTTTTTGTTTTGTACCACGACAATGAGAGCGGGGAAATGGCCTTTATTTCTGCTAAAACTAATCTGAAACTGAACGAGTTAGGCAGCCTGCTCAGCAACACAACGAAGGGGAAGAAATCGCTCCGTATGAAGAATAAGCAGGAAAATAAAACCTCGCAAGACGCTATCCTGACTGATGACTGAACGGGCGCTTAGGGTCGGGGATTTCCCGCAGATGATATCTGACAAAGGCGACAATCAGTCCGGATCTATTCGGACTTTAACGCAGACTTTTACTTTTCCCATACGGCTGCTGAATGGGGATCAAGTTTTAAAGCGACCTGGGTTATTGCATTTTTTAAAAAACTTCTGGTCGCATTTGTGGGAACAGGAGTACTTCCTGGATGCTGGCCTGATTGGTGAACAACATGGCTAAACGGTCTATGCCGAAGCCGATTCCCGACATGGGGGGCATGCCGTACTCCATCGCGCGCAGGAAGTCCTGGTCAATGTACATGGCTTCGTCGTCGCCTCGTTCCAGCAGACGAGCCTGTTCTTCGAACCGCTCGCGCTGGTCAATCGGGTCGTTCAGTTCGGTGTAGGCGTTGGCGACTTCCTTGCCGTTGACCATGAGTTCGAAGCGCTCTACTAAGCCGGCCTTGCTGCGGTGTTTTTTCGTCAGCGGCGACATCTCTACCGGATAGTCGGTGATGAAGGTCGGCTGGATATAGCGCTTCTCGGCGGTTTCGCTGAACAGTTCGTCTATCAGTTTGCCCTTGCCCATGCTGTTGTCCACTTCTATTTGTAGCTTTTTGCAGACTTCCCGAAGTTCTTCTTCCTCCATGCCGCTCACGTCCACGCCGCTGTGCTCCCGGATGGCGTCGAAAATGCTGACCCTGTTGAAAGGCGCTTTGAAGTTGATGAGCTGGTCGCCTACCTGCAC
>CAZXQI010000008.1:0-50224 GCA_964643005.1 uncultured Saprospiraceae bacterium
ATATGATTCCCAATGCTGAAAAAATAGAGGCCGTTTAAAAAAGCGACGCCATAATAAGAAGAGAAATCTCCCGGCGCATCTGAAGGATAAACTATTGCCTGCGCCCTCAGGTAGTCCTCTGTGACGAGCTGATAGGGATTGCCGAGCACCTCCTGCGACAGGAGGAGACCGCCTGGAGTTTCCACCATTTTTAATTCCGACTTCAAATTGAGCCGCTTCCAGGTTAGTCCATTGTCTGCGCTTTCGTGTAGGTCAAAAGCGTTGAGGCCGGTGATGTAGAGTTTTCCATTTTGAGAAAAGGCGTCCCTCATCCACTGGGAAAAAATCTGCTGAACTTGCCCCGACGGAGTGATGCGCCACGCGCCTTCCCGCGAAGTCAGGTAAAAATTGCCGTTGAGAAAGCGCATATTGATGAGGTTGGTGAAATCAGAACTCATTTCCGGTACGTCAATTCGTTTGATCGCTTTAATGGAAGTGAATGAATTGTGAGCAGTGTTGAAATTGATCTTAAAGAGGAAAAAGGCGTAGTGCCTTTCTGCAAAAGTTCTGGCAGGCAACAGGAACAAAGAGCCGTCTGTGCTGAAAGCGCCCAATGTCCTCGCCAGAAACTCTACCTCCAGATAGCTGTCTTCATTAGTGGCTAAAGAGTCCACCGGAATCTTTTCGACCTGAGCCGGATTTCGAGTCAGATGAAACTCTAAAATCTGTCGGGTCTGTTCGTCAATCGTCATGCGGGCGAAGGCATTGTCCGATAAAGCGGGAATTCCTCTTACGCCATAGGATGCATCTAAGGGGCGCTTTTCCAATAATTCGACAGCTCCGTTGAACCGAAAAAACTGATTGTCGGAAATGGCGTACAGTTCAAAGGGACTTGCGAACAGCTGATTGATGACCCGTTCTGATTTGTGTTCAAGTACCTCCCATTGCGCTCTTTTATCCTGCTTTTCCTTGTCGGGAAATAGCGGCTTTTGGCAGGAAACGATACATAACAGGCTGAGGAAGAGTCCCGTAGAGTAAATAACTTTCATGAATTGCCTTTTACTTCTCAACTTAATATTCAACTTTCCAGTGAGTGGGACCCGAAGTGGTGTGCAAATAATTTTCACAAAAATAGGAAATCACCTTTCATTTTTAGGAAGAGGTTAGGGACATGTTGGATTTTGCAATCTGACCTTCACATTTTACCCTGTAGGAAGAGGTCAATTTCTTCATAGCTCATATTTACCCCTTCGATGACGCCCAGCTCATTGATTAAAAACTTAGTGGGAACCTGTTTTACTCCGTATTCGTTGGCGATGGGGGAATTGAAAAAACGCAAACTGCTCGATGGGTCAATGATATGATAAGGCCAGTTCAGATCGTATTTTCCAATGGCGTTCAGCCATCGCTCTCTGTCTTTTTCGATAGCAACACTGACGATTGTGAAGCCTTCGGCAGATTGGAAATTGGCTGCCTTGTATTTATTGTAAAGCTCTTTCAACGCCGGCGCCTCATTGAGGCAGGGACCGCACCAGCTCCCCCAAAAATCGAGCAAGACATACCGACCCTTCAACTCTGAGAAGTCAAATGATTTGTTGTCGGGTAGCAGGCCGATAAAGACCGGCGCCTTTTGATTCTTTTCAACGGCGGGCTGCATGTAGAAATGCCTCAGGACAGAAAACAGGCCGATGAAAACCACTAAGCCTATTAGAAAATTGACAAAATTTTTATTCTTCATTCGCAGACTTAATTCCCTTCGGGAAATTAGAAAATATTTTTTTCAAAAACTCCTCTCCAAAATAGCCTGTGGCCAGGTAGCTGTAATGCTACAGCTCATTGAATAAAACCCGTTCTCCTTTTTTTTCTTCAAAAAACCTGTTCTCGTGCCAGGCCAGGTATCCGCTGACGATGGTGCTTTTTACTCTTCCTTTAAAGCGATGCCCTTCGAATGGCGACCACATACATTTATAATATAGGTTGTCCTTAGCGACCGTCCATTCTTCGTTCAGATCCACCAGTGCAAGGTCTGCCCAGCAGCCTTCGTCTAAGTAGCCCCGATCTTCAATGCGGAAACAGATGGCCGGAGCATGGCACATTTTCTCTACGATTCGCTCGAGGCTGATGCTCCCTCGTTGATAAAACTCCAGCATGATATTCAGCGAATGTTGAATCAACGGCACGCCTGAAGGCGCTTTGAAATAGCTGTTTTGCTTTTCTTCCCGGGTGTGCGGAGCGTGGTCGGTCGCTATGACGTCGAGGCGATTATCGAGGAGAGCTGGCAGGAGCGCACCCTGATGCTCCGGACCTTTGATAGCTGGGTTGCACTTGATTTGTGTGCCCATTGCGTCGTAATCCCCGCTGTTAAAATAGAGGTGGTGGACGCATAGCTCCGAAGTAATGCGCTTTTCGCGGAGCGGAATATCGGAGCTAAAAAGCGCCAACTCGTCTTTGGTGGAAATATGGAGGATATGCAGGCGGGTTCCATAGCGCTTAGCCAGTTCGACGGCGAGAGAAGAGGAGAGAAGGCAGGCTCTGGCGCTTCGTATTTCCGGATGATATTTGATTGGAACTTCCTCGCCGAACCTTTCCCGAAAGAGTTTTTCATTTCTGCGAATGCTGGCTTCATCCTCGCAGTGAGTGGCAATTAGCATGGGACACTGACTGAAAATGGCGTCTAAGGTACTGCGGTCATCCACGAGCATATTCCCCGTGCTCGAACCCATGAAAACTTTGACTCCGCAGACATTCCGGGGATTTGTCTTTAAAACTTCTTCCAGATTGTCGTTGGAAGCTCCCATGAAAAAGGAATAATTCGCCAGAGATTTGACGGAGGCAAGCCGGTATTTTTCTTCGAGTAGAGTTTGCGTCAGCGCGGGAGGCTTAGTATTCGGCATTTCCATGAAGGTAGTAATCCCGCCGGCAACCGCTGCTCGCGGCTCCGTGTATAAGTCTGCTTTATGGGTGAGTCCAGGCTCTCGAAAATGCACCTGGTCGTCAATGATGCCTGGGATGGCGTGGAGGTTAGTACCGTCAAGCGTCAATTCTGCATGGCGATCAATGATACCTCCGACCCGCTCCAACCGGCCATTTCGGATAAATATATCGCCCTCTATAATCTGGTTGCGATTGACAATACTGACATTTTTAATCAGGATATCTTTCATATTTATAGAACCTGTTAGGCTGTTTTGCAAAGGTGCAAATATTTGTCTGTTGATATATAATTGTGTCTTAGACAGGCGCAGGAAGCATTCAAAAAGGAAGCATGTTACGGCTGCCTAAGGATGAAAAAGATTCGTAATTTGAATTTTTGAAGGAGTAATACTCAGAAGTAAATCTGGCTCGCAAAAGACTCTTCCTCTTCTAATTTAGTAGGTTTTTACAAAGTTGTAAAAAAAATATCTGTAATAAATGACAATAAAAAATGAATTGTAGTGCATTGATTTTTGAACCAAAACGCATCCTGTCAAAAACTTAATACTCTGATAATCAGTGAATTGATAAAAAGACTATATCTGAGACGCTTTCCAATCTTTTTTTGCTTCAACACTTGACATGCGTTCCAGTCGGCAGTACTTTTGCATCACCATTTCCGATACCGTCCTCCCTTACGAAATTTCCTCCACTCAATTTCCCCTTCAATTTTAATTTTTCCCCTCGATTGCTTTTTGATCTAAGGTATTGAGCTTTTGCTATTACCCATCGCAAAGCTTAATAAAAATCGCTGTGACAAGGCGAACACTTTTCCCTGGGACAAGGACAAGAAGCTAAACTTTAACGGATGCCTGTTCTTGAAAAATGCTTTTATGGGATAAAGGTTTTTAACGGCTATGTAATGACAAAAACTATGAACGCCTCACAATTGGGCAAGAACAAAATCCATGTATTTTTTTAAAAGTTACGAGCATTAACAGAACGGGCAACCCTATGAATAAACACAAAAGCGAAGACAGGACAAAAACAAAAACTATGAAATTCACTCTTCTTTATTAATTAAAAGCACTATGTGAAAATTACGTCGAACGTATCCAAAAACAAAATCGCAAAGCGAAAGACCAACTTAAACAAGTAATTAAAGTAAACACTGAGCAAAGACAAAAGTCTCAGCATTCCATCAGGAATTGATTGCGTTTCTTCCCCCGCCCTTTTACCCTCCTGCTTAAATCCAGTTTGCTGATCTTATACAAAAACTGGCGAGATCACTCACAAATAATCGAATAATGCGCAGGTATTTATCACTCACTGTATTGCTTGGCTTTTTTATGTTTGGCCTGAACGCACAAGTAATTTTTGTAAAGCAGGAAGGAGCCGGCAATGGAACTTCCTGGCAGGATGCAACGGGCAATTTGAACGCCGCCCTCCGCCAAGTGCGACCTGGAGACTCTGTTTGGGTAGCGCAGGGAATTTATTTTCCAACGACTTCCAATGACAGAAGAATATCGTTTGTCATACCTAATGGCGTCAAAGTGTATGGAGGCTTTTCAGGAGCTGAAACCTCTTTTGCGCAGCGCAATTCCAAAAAATACAAGACGGTACTGAGCGGAGATATTGGTTCGCGCTCCATTTCTTCCGACAATTCCTACTCTGTGGTCTATATCGAATATGCGGATCAAACTACCGTTCTGGACGGCTTTATCATTACAGATGGCGTGGCCGATGGCTCAGGTTCAGCCGGAGACAGAGACCGCTGCGGCGCCGGCATGTACGTCAATGGCTCCGGCAAAGGCAATAGCGCTACCCCACGAATTACCAATTGTGTTTTTCAAAACAACTATGCCCGCGATGGCGGCGCCGTGTACCTGAATGGCAGGGGAGGACAGTGCAACGCCATTTTTAGCAACTGTGAATTTCAAAGCAACAAGGTTGACTTAGACGGTGGAGCTGTGCTGAACGATGGCCGCCAACACGGAGAGGCAAGTCCGACATTTTTGAACTGTATCTTTAATAGAAACCAGGGCAATTACGGCGGTGCAATATGCAACTACGGCGGCAGGGGAGAGTGCAGCCCGAATATTCAAAGCTGTGTTTTTAGAAACAATGAGGCTTTCCTGAGAGGTGGAGCTATCTTCAATATGGATGTGGAAGGAAAGGTGGCGCCGGTGGTAAATGCCTGCCAGTTTATTGATAATCAGGCTATTACGGGCAGCGGTATCTACACCTTCAGCAGCGGCGAAGGAAAACCTATCCGAACTGGTCTGTTGATGAACTGACCTTTGAAATGAGAAAGAGCGTGTGTCTATTATAAGCAGGTTGGTGGCATCGTTTTCTCTGCCACCGACTTTTTTAAAAACTCCGGCAACACCCAACACCCGGAACTCTATAAAGTTACGCTTTATGAATTTATTGAGATTGAAAATTTAGCCATGGGAAATAGTTTGGAACTGGACGAAGGTATTGTCCGCTTAAACCAGACGATACTCTTCGTTCCAGCTTTTTAATTTCTTAGGCTTGCAGGAACAGACACCAGGCCTTCTTTACGAGAAGGAAGGCCGCACCCTATATTTAGATATTTAGGGGACAGATATTTTCTGTCCTCCTTTTTTTGAACTAAAAATTCAAAAAAGCATTCAGAGAAACATTTTGCATGTCTATTTAACATAGAATTGGCTCTTAAGACTCAGACATTTCTATCGAAGGAAGATACGTGATGTTTGATTCTCGCAGGTCTCTGTCCCGGTTTCCCGGATGGAGACCTTTTTTTTTCAAAAAAAAGAAGATTCGTCCGCCGATTTAAAAATGATATGGGGACTTGTGCATCTCCTCCAATAATTCAAACTCGCCAAATCAGACTTTAGCTTAACTTTCCGGCGAGAAATCACCCTGCCTTATGTACGAAAAAGATGAACAACGCCGGTTGTACGAACTGTCGAAAGAACTCCTCCCGGCTGCCGAACCGACCAACGCTTCTACTGCAAAAAAAATGACCGACCAGCTTCGGGAAGCCATCGTCTATCACGAATGGCGCTACTACGCCCTCAACGACCCTGTAGTTAGCGACTACGAATACGACATGCTCTACAAAAAACTACAGGCGATAGAGGCTCAGTTTCCGGAACTCATCGCCCCTGATTCGCCAACGCAGCGGGTCAGCAGCGACCTGACGGAGGAGTTTGCAACAGTGGAGCACCTCATTCCCATGCTTTCGCTCGACAATAGTTATGATGCCGACGACCTCAAAGACTTCGACGAGCGCCTCAAAAACTACCTCGGCTTACCGCTCGACTTAGATATAGAATACTGTGTAGAGCCAAAATTTGACGGAGGCTCCATCGTCCTCATTTATGAGAACGACAGATTTGTGCGGGCAGCCACGCGGGGCAACGGCTACAAAGGCGACGAGATCACGCCGAATATTCGCACCCTGCGCTCAGTGCCCCTGCATGCCGCCTTCTCTGAAAAAGGTATCGCCAAAGCGGAACTTCGGGGCGAAGCGATTATCCGCAAAGATATTTTTGAAAAAATGAACGAGGCCAGGGCGGCCGACGAGCTCTCTATCTTCGCCAATCCCCGCAATGCCGCCACCGGAGGCCTGCGAACCAAAGACCCCTCTGAAACTGCCGACCGACGCATTGAGGCTTTTGTCTATCAGCTTGGGTTTGCAGAGGACGGCAATGGCGCCGATCAACTGGGGATTTTCAAAACCCACGACGCCACAATTGACTATTTGGGAAGCCTGGGCTTTAAAGTGCCGTTGCATCCTCCGAGAGGAGGAGAGCGGAAAGTTTGCAAGAACATTGCGGAGGCCTCCGCCTTCTGCAAAGCCTGGCAAGAGAAGCGCGACAGCTATCCTTATGAGATCGACGGCATGGTCGTCAAGGCAAACGACCTACAGCTCCAGCAGCGGGCAGGTTCTACTGCGCACCATCCCCGCTGGGCGATTGCTTTTAAATTCAAAGCAAAACAGACCACAACCAGATTGCTCAACGTCGAATTTCAGGTCGGCAAAACGGGCACGATTACGCCCGTCGCCAAACTGGAGCCGGTGCAATTAGCAGGCGTCACCGTGTCGAGCGTATCGCTGCACAACGAAGACTTTATCCGCAACAAGGACATTCGTCTGGGCGATACGGTGCTCGTCGAGCGCGCAGGCGACGTGATTCCCTATATAGTCAAACCCATGGAAGAGCTGCGAGACGGCTCGGAGCGAGAAATTATTTTTCCCTCCCGCTGTCCGGTGTGCCAGACGGAACTGGTACGAGCAGAAGACGAGGCTGCCTGGCGCTGCGAAAACCCTGTCTGCGAGGCGCAACTCTTAGCCCGAATGGTTCACCATGTTTCCAAAAACGCTATGGACATTGACGGTTTTGGGGAGAGCCAGATTGAGCAGTTTTACCGATTGGGATGGCTGCGCGATCTCGCCGACATCTACCGCTTAGATTATGAAAAAATCGCCCAATTAAAAGGCTTTGGGAAAAGGTCTTCCTCCAACCTGCACAAGTCCATTGAGCGGGCTAAACACAATCCCATTTACCGCTTATTGCACAGCCTGAGCATTCACCATCTAGGCATTAAAGCCAGCAAAACCCTGGCGGCGGAATTGGAAAATGTCATGGATTTAAAAGACTGGGAAGAGGAGCGATTCACCGCTATTAAAGACATCGGGCCGGTGCTGGCGCACAACGTGATGAGGTTTTTTCACAATGAAAAAAATCTGGAAATGCTGCGTGAAATGGAGGCCTTAGGCGTCAACATGGTTCAGACAGAAGAAGACCGCCCCAAAGCTGTCAGCGCAGACGCTCCTTTGTCCGGCAAGACCATCCTGTTCACGGGTGCACTCCAGCGCATGGGGCGCAAGGAAGCCCAGGCCAAAGCGGAAGCTGCCGGAGCTAAAAATATCAGCGCCGTGAGCGGCAACCTCAACTATCTCGTGGTGGGCGAAGACGCCGGCAGCAAATTGAAAAAAGCGCAGGCATTGGGCACGGTAATCATTTTGTCGGAAGAAGAATTCCTGAACCTGATTGGGGAAGTACAGGCCTGATAATTGACTTTGCTCGCAGCCTTTGATCCAGGCGGGAGGCAGGCAGAGTCTGCCCCCTGTTTTTTACCTCATCAAATGCACATCGCCCTTTTCAAAAACCCTGATAGCGCTCCCGTCGCAATTCAGAGCCTCCATTTCAAGGAACCAGACGAATACCGCAGGCTGCATTTGCCTGCCTTTAAAGGTTCCGTCCCAGCAATCGTTCAGATCCTCCGTTTCAAAAACCATATCTCCCCATCGGTCGAAAATTTTAAAAACAAAACTTTGTATCTCCGCCTTGGGCGAAGGGTATCCCTGATAGCAGTCGTTGATGCCGTCGCCGTTGGGAGAAAAGGAATTGGGCATGTAAATTAGTTCGCCCTCGTTGAGCGGTTCGGGTCTCACTTCGATTTCCCGCACGATCGTTTCGCAATCATTTTTGACGGTAAATTGGTAGGAGCCGGGGCGCTTTACCCAAAACTCAGCAAGCGTAGAGCCGTCCGGCCATTCCCAACTCAGCGGCAGTTGACTGGAGGCAAGAGGAGCGAGCAACAGGCTATCGCCGCAGACGATCGTAGCGTCCTGCGTTTCGAGCAAAATGGGAGGGACGACGTTTATTTTTGCCTCTTTTTTGACGATGCAGTTATTTCCATCCTGTAGAAATACCGTGTATTGACCGGGTGGCAGGTCTTCGAATACCGTCTCCAAATCCCAGTTCTTCCCATCAATGGAGAAGAGATAGGGAGGCGCGCCGCCGCTAAGAGATTGGACCTGGATGCTGCCGTCGTCAGAATCCAGGCAGATGGCGTCCGCCGCCAAATCAAAACTCGCCGAAGGATAACTCAGCACGCTTACCGTCACCACAGAATCACAACCGTATTGATTTTGAAACACAAAGTCCTGAACCGAGCCTGCCAAAAGATCCTGACCGATATAGTTCACAGTTTCGCCTTCGCAAACCTGAAGCGTCAACGCCGTCGAATCAACCGGCGCCCCCAGTACCGTCACCGTCACCACAGAGTCGCAGCCGAATTGATTTTGGAAAATAAAATCCTGCACATCTCCGGCGGCAAGCTGTTGCCCGCCGTAGGTCGCAAGTGAATTGCCGCAGGCTGTAAGACTCAGATCGGAGAAATCAACCGGCAGAGCCAGCACGGCCACGATGGTCGTATCTAAACAACCGTCGGCATTGATTTCTGTAAAAATATGCTCCGATCCCGCAGGAATCTGTACCCCGTTGTATTCTAAGGAATCCCCGAAGCAGGCTACTGCATCAATCACGACGACTGTCGCCTGATACTCCGACACCGAGACGGTTACTATTGAATCGCAGCCATATTGATTTTGAAAAATAAAATCCTGTACGTCCCCAGGCGTCAGTATTTGACCGCCGTAAGCGACCGTATTGCCCGGGCAGGCAGAAAGCCCAAGCTGGCTCGTATCCGATGGGAGCGCTATCACATTGACGGTCAGAATGGAGTCGCAGCCATCGAAAGCCTGGTAATAAAAAGTTTGGGAGGCGCCGGCAGGAATGTAACTGCCGTCAAAACTTACGCCGTCGCCTTCGCAGGCCTGAAAGTCAAGGGTGTCGGTTGCCGGAGTACAGCCAATTCCCAACAGCCAATTGAAATTCAGCATGGCATTGCAGCCGCTCAGATTCAGAAATGTACTATCGGAATAGGCCGTCCAGTTGGCGGGGAGCGAAGCTACATCGAGCAGGAGAGTATAGCCGTTTGCCAAAAGGCTGTCGAAGAGATACGCTCCATTCGAATCGCTCCAAATCGTATCGAGGTAAACACTGCCGACGCCGAGGAAGATGCCGATTCCGGCGACGGTGGTATCCGCAGCGTCAATGACGCCATTGCCATTTACATCAAAATAGACCGTACCCAGAATATTACTTGCACCGAGATTCGGGTCAATCGTTAGAGACAGCGCATCGGAAATAGACTCGCAGCCGTATATATCCGTCATTGCCACGGTGTAGTCCCCGCTTTGCGTGAAGATGGGATTGGGCTGATTACCCTCCGGCCCCGGAATGGGCGTTCCATCGAGGAACCATTGGTAGGAAGCTACCCCTGGAATAGTCGGCAGGCACATCGTATCCGGATCGCATCGCTGGTGGCAGCCATTGGGAATGAGGTTTATGCTGGGAGCATTTTGCACTTCGATATCGTTGCTGTTGCTGCGGCAGCCATACTGGTTGACGGCCTGGGCAAAATAGATTCCCCCGGCAATGACGCTGATACTCGCCCCCGTCTCGCCAGTATTCCAAACATAGGTCAATCCCGGTTGAGGGCTATTTACATTCAGCGTGGCAGGATTATTTTCACATAAAATTCCAGATGGGAAGGAAGCAATTTGCACGCTGGGATTGGGATTGACCACCACGGTAAAAGGCCCTTCAATGCTGGTGCAACTCGTCGCATTGTCCGTGACAGTGACCGTAAAATCATGCGTACCCACCGCCAACAGATTACCCCGGTCTTTGGTAAATCCGATTTCTTTCCCAATATTTCCGCTGGACCAGAAATAGCTGTAGTTCAGGCTGCCTTGCACCAAAAGCGTCACGTCCTCGCCTTCACAAACTGTCAGGCTGTTTTCAAAAAATGCTATCGGCTGCCCGTGCTCGTTGTACTGCACTCCCTTAATGATGCTATTTGGACTGCCGAAAATGTCCACTACCGCCGGAGGAGGAGTATAGCTACAGCCTTTGGCATCGGTCAGAGTCAGCTTGTAAATGCCGGATTGAAGGATGGCCAGCGTTTCCGAACTGGCGCCGGACGACCAGTTCCAGGCGATACCGCCAGAGGGGGAACTGAGCAAAATGCTGTCTCCCTCGCAGATGGGCGAGGGCTGCGAGAGGGCGATATTTCCAGCTAATAAATTAGAATCAATGGCGACGATATCCTGAAAATTATTGACGCAGCCGTACGCATCGGCAGCAGTCAGCGAGACTGTGTAAGTGCCGGACGTTGAAAAAAAATGGAAACTGTTCGCTAATTCCGAAGTGTTGGCCGCTCCGCTGACCGGGTCGCCGAAGTTCCAGGTCAGCGAATTCACATCGGAAGACACGATGGCGTCGAAAACCAGAACGGCGTTTTGGCAGCTGACGACGGGCTGATCAAAACTTACCATAGGCGGCGGCTGTACGGTGATGTTTTTTGAGATAGAAGTCTGGCAGCCGCCTGCTTCGGCGATGGTCAGCTTTACGGTGTAAGTTCCCGGCACAGCATAGATATGCGTCGGATTTTGCAGGTTGGAGAAATTGTCTGCACCGCTGGATGCATCTCCGAAATCCCAATCCCATGCGGTAATAGTTGCAAAATCTAAGCGCTCGCTATAGTCGAAGAATTCTAAAGGGGAACCTGAGCAGGCGACCCCATATTCAAAGTTGGCCGCTACTAAAATGGTGTCCGTTTTCAATGCACTGAGGGTACAAGACTGGTTCGGGTCGAGCATATCGGGCACTTCGCCAAGCAGCAGAATGTAATAAAAACCGGGGGCTGAAAAAGTGTGTTCCGGATTTTCTAAGGATGAAGAATTGTTGCTGCCGGAAGCCGGGTCGTAGAAGTGCCACTGGAGCGTGCCGGGGATGAAATTCGTAGAAGTATTTTGATACTGGCGCGTGCTGCAATCTGCCGTTGGATGGGTGGAAAATGAAATACTGCCGTTGGGATTGCAGGATGGTAAAGAGCCTGGAGGAGCGCAAATTCCATTATCGCAGTCGCCGCCTGCGGCTGCACAATCTGGAATACTCATCAGGGCTGAGCCTGCCGTGCATCCAGACGGACTGCTTACCACGACCTGATAATTGCCTGGCGTATTGATGGAAAGAGTAGTCGAATTGCCACCCACCGGATTGCCGTCCTGAAACCAGGAATAGTCGTAATTGTACCCTGAGGTAGTCGCATAAAGGGTAACTGCCGCTCCTCCCGGGCAAAGACCGAGATAGCCGGAGAGACTGATAGACGCGACGGGCTGCGATTTTTTGACGATCTCAAAAGCCGTTTTTCCGATACAGCCATTGGCGTCTGTTACTTCTACTGTGTAAAAACCAGAGCCTAAACTGGGGCTGTCTTCTGTAGAAACCGTCGCTCCCAATTCATCTTTCCAAGCATAGCCGACAAATGGAACAGTGGTCGTCAGGCTCACTGTTTCGCCGACGCAAACTGCCGTATCCGGTACGATTGGTTGTGGTGGGAGCTGCACCGTCAGGTTGAAGTTTTTTGAAAAACTACAAGCGACGAGATTTAGACTTGCCGGCCCGTCAATATGCCAGAGCACGTCCACGCCGGCTGTACCCTGGCCGCTTACTATCGTTCCCGCATTAGGAGGCGATATGGCCCATTGATAATCAATATTTTCAAAAGAAGGAACAGTGTAGGTACCGATTCCCTCCCTGCAAATTTGATCGTCGCCACTGATGTTGAAATCGGGTATGGGGTTGATTGCCAAAGTCGTCGGTGCGGAAGAGCAGCCCGCCCCATCTGTTGTGGATTGTATCACCGAAATGGAATAAGGTGGCGAGGCTCCCCAGATGACGTTTAGGGGATTCCCATAAAAAGAAGCCGGTGCGCCGCCTGTTGCCGACCAGGAAAAGGAAGCCTCCGGCAAGCCCTGAGCCTCGTAGCGATACGGTACGCCGACGCAAATATCCGTGGCGCCATTGAGCGATGCAACCTGCGGCGGAAGGGCGTCTATTTTTACAAAAATCTCGTAAAAATCGTTGCAAAAATTGTTGAGACTGGCCGGCGTCGCTCTGAGGATGTAATCCCCGGGAGGAAAGTTGAAGAGAATATTAGCGGTACTTCCGGCGCCGGCTGAAGCCCAGACGACGGCGTCGGAAGTATCAGTCAACTGCCAGGTGCAGTTTATCGGGCTGTTGTTTTCGACACTATGACTGCTGTAAACTTTTGTTGAATTTTGGCAGACCTCAATTGCCCCTTTGGCGTAAAAGCCCGGAACCTTGAGAACTTCCAGCGTGTCCTTTCCGCCGCAGCCGAGGTAGCAATTCTGAAACTCGACTATGATTAGCTGGGGGTTATTTGAGTTGGCGCTGCCAGACCATTTGACAACGATGCGCTCCGAACCCTGCCCTGCCGCGATAGTCCCGCTACCTACTACCGTCCAGGTGATATCGCTGCCCGAATAACCGGGAATGAAATATTCCTCTGCGCTGCCAGGACAAACCTTAACCGGCCCCTGGATTTGCGTGTTACCTGACAAAATGGGTACAGGGACGACGTTGGGCAGGCTGCAGACATTGCCGGAGCAACCGCCCACTTCGAGCGATACAAAGCCCTGCGGTCCTGTCTGCCATTGAACGGTAATAAAATCATCGCCGCTTCCTCCGCCGTCGAGAATCACTCCTCCTCCGGTAATGCTCCAGTTGTAGCTGCCACAATCTGCCGGAGTGGAGTAGGTAACAGTCTCCCCTTCGCAGACAGTTCCCGTACAACTGATTTGCGGCAGGTCGGCGGGCAGTACATTGACAGTGAGGAAAGCGGTGTCGCTACAAAAACAATCGTTTCGGGCGATGAGCGACACAGCATAAGTTCCAGGCGTGTTGTAGGTGTGCGTCGGATTGTACTGGGTTGAAAAATTCAGGTCGCCAAAATCCCATACATAAGAGGATGCATTGAGACTTTGATTTTGAAAAAAAATGGTCTGCCCCTGGCAAATCGAAACAGCCTCATTGACCGGAGCAGGTACTGAGCCGATGCCGGCCTGGGGGTGTTCGAGAATGTCAACGCAAAGGGAAGCCGTGGCGGAACATTGGCTGGGGCAGTCTAAAATCATCGAAATTGTCTGGCTACAGTCTGCTGAACTGGTAACGGAGACGTTGTAAGACCCACAGCACAAGTTTGATGCATAAGCTCCCAAAAAACCTGTGCTCCACTGGTAGGTATAGGTATTGCCCGTGCCGCTTCCGGAAGGCGCCGCCTGCACTTCTATCGCTCCATCACAATTCTGGTCAGACGAAGGATTGCTGAGAATAGTCGGGAAAATGGAAACCCAACATTCCTGAGGATTGTCAACGATGGTGAAATCACATTGCAGAGCATTGCCGTTGGCATCCGTGACAGTCCAGATGTAATTCCCGGGAGGAAGCGTGTCGGTTTCAAAATGATTGCCGCTAACGGTCGCAACGATGACAGCGACATTGGTTCCGCTCGAGACAACGACCTGGTAAGGAGGGCTTCCTCCGTACCAATACGCCTGGGCGCTGCCGCCAAGCACACCGGTGGATAATTGCTGAACCGTGTTTTGCCCACAAAATAACTGAAGGGGAGCAGCCGCAAGGCTACCGACTTTCACAGACACTTTTCCCTGTCCGCTGGCGCCCCATGTCACACTAAGCTCATGGCCGTTGACGATATAACTTTCCGCTCCGACTACATCCCAGATGGCGGATGTTCCCGGAGGGATTTCTGCCAGTTCGTAAACAACGGTGGTATAAGCGCACACCTGATCGCAGTTGGAACCGATCGCAGCGGGACAATTTGTCGAAGTAGAGACGATGACCGGATTGAGAGCGCTGGTAATCACTTCAATGAAGGTCTCTGCAAAGAAGGCATTCCCATTGGGGAGGGTTCCGGTAACGGAGAGGAAAATAGCGTCCGGAGTATTGGCGCAAATAAGAACCGGCGCTGAGCCAGGAGTGGAAATGGTCTGGCCGTTGGCATTCCATTCGGCGCTGATAGCAGTAGATCCGTCAGAAAATACTAAGAAGTAGTCGGAGCATTCTCCAACGCACAATTGAGACGGGCCGACTATGTTGGCAAAAGGCTGACTGAAAAGCGAGAACTTTGCTAAAAGCAAAAACAGGGTAGGCAAGAGAAGTCGTAGTGTAGCTCTGTTCATCACGGGAAGGATTTGGTGAACGTAATCGGTGCAATGAAACAAAGGTGTGGATATTTTTTTAAAGAAAACTACCTGAAATTTGGTACGGGAAAAGAGAGAGTCTAAACCACCTGCCTCTAACACTGACTGTGGCGATAAATTTTGACAGCTTACCTTTGCGACCTACAAATCTGTTAGCGCCCTGGGCGCTAACAGAACCAATTTATTACCCAAAAATAAAATGATGTAAAATGTTAGGATGGGAAGAAACCCTGATACGCCTGTCGCTGGCCTCTCTGTTCGGCGCGCTTATCGGCTTAGAGAGAGAGCGAAAAGACTGGGTGGCCGGCATGAGGACGCACATGATTGTCTGTGTAGGCTCCTGCCTGATCATGATTGTCTCCGCCTTTGGGTTTTCTGATATTCTCGGCACAGAGCACGTAACGCTAGACCCGTCGAGGATTGCGGCGCAGGTAGTCAGCGGGATTGGCTTTATCGGCGCTGGAACAATTTTATTTTCAAAAGAAGGAACAATACGGGGTCTGACTACGGCGGCGGGTCTGTGGACGGTGGCGGCTATCGGCCTGGCCACCGGCGGCGGACTTTACTTTGCAGCGGGCGCTACCACTATTCTCGCCTTGATTATCCTGTGGGCTTTGCAGCCTGTAGAACAGATATATTCTAAGCGATTTAGGCACGAGACCCTGCGCATCGTGACGGATGCAGGAGAAGACAATGCGGAGGTAATCAAAAACTTATTGCACGAAAACGACCTGAGAATCCAGGCTTTTAACTTGGAGCGGAAACATAAGGAATTCGTTTTCCAGGTGAAATTTGAAAGTATTGAAGTCGCCAAACTTGACGCAGTCGTCAATGCGCTGAAGGACCTCCCTGCGATTAAGGAGATTAACTGGTTGCAGTAAATATAAGGTATCAACCCGGGTCGCTCCCGTAGATGGGGTTCCAATAATTCAGAACCCTTAGCTCGCCAACAAGGCCACGGAGGACAGAGCGCAAACAGGCGGCGCCTCATCCCCCGTGACAGCCATTTTCAAATCAGGGATTGTAAGTTCCCACTTCTGTGTGGAAGCTGATGGCTAAGCGGTTCCAGCCATTGATGGCGATGACGGCCATTGTCAGGTCAACAAGTTCCTTCTCGCTGAAGTGTTTGGAAACCGATTCGTACAACTCATCGGAAATGCGGTTCTGGGCGATCAGCGTTACGGCCTCAGTCCATTCCAATGCTGCCCGTTCCCTGTCAGTGAAGAAAGGCGTTTCGCGCCAGGCGGAGAGAGTATATAAACGTTGCTCCGTTTCACCGGCTTTGCGAGCGTCTTTGGTGTGCATGTCTAAGCAATAGGCGCAGCCGTTAATTTGGGAGGCTCTGGTTTTAACCAATTCGTACAGGCTATGCTCTAAGCCGGATGTGGAAGCGTATTTTTCGATGGCTAACATGGCGTGCATGGCGCCTGGAGCTGCTTGTGCATAATTTATTCTACTCATTGTTTTTAAATTTTTAATAAAAATAAAAAGGTTGGAAGGGAATCCATTCCCGCTTACCTCGCATCCTCGGCGGTAGGGCCATAAAGTCCGGGAACCCTGTTGCCGGTAGAACGAAGATAAACGACTAACTCGCCCCGATGGTGGTAAATGTGATTGAACAGCAGATTGCGCACGACGGACAGTTTGGGCGATTCGGGATAGACGGCATTTCCGTGAAAGGTCATCTTCCAGGTTTTCTTAAAGTTGGATTCGTCGAAGCTCTCCAGCGCCTTTTGCGCCAACTTCACATTTTTTTCAAATAAGGCGACGATATTTTCAGCTTTGGAAGTATCGCCGGAATCGTAGCGGTAGCCATCTAATTTAAATTCTTCCAATTCCGTCACCCGATCGTACCAGGAATAAATTCTGGTGATGTGGACGGCCAGTTCTCTCGTCGTCCAGTTTTTTTCAGAGGGCTTCCAGTCTAAGGCAGTATCCGGAATAGCTTTCAGCAGTTTTCTGGTATTTTCTGCCTCGTGCAGAAATTCCCTTATCAGTTCTTGTTTCAGCATCGTTTATTAAAATTTAGCGGGTAAGTGTAAATGTGGGTTATTTATTCTCTGCCTGTTCCATGGCGTCGAGGGCGATAGTTCCATGAGCGTAGGCGGCTCCGGCGCGCATTTCAGCGGCGACCCAGATGGCCTCCATGATTTCTTCTTTGCTCGCTCCCTTGCGCATAGCCTGCGGAACGTGCGCCCGAATGCAGTAGGGGCATTGCGTCACGTGGGCGACTGCAACAGCGATCAGTTGTTTGGTTTTTTCATCCAGCACGCCTTCTTTGAAAACCGTTCTGCTGAAGGTTCTCCAGGCTTCGATTTGCTTAGGCGCCAGGTCTGCTTTTTTTCTGGCGGACTCGGCTGTTGCCGGTGCGAAGAGTTCGTTATGATCACTCATGATATTTATTTTTTTAAAAAGTGAAATGAAAGGTATGTTGTATCCATTTTGATTTTTGTGCTGGAATCTTTACGCATCCTGTTCTCCACTGACGAGGCTGTCGAGTTCCAGATACCGCCCCTTCATAGCGCTGAGCGCAAAGGCCGCTGCGGCGGCGGGGAATACCGAGTAGTCGAGAGGCGCCTTTATCCCCAGTGAAAAAGCCATAGCTATAGCAAACGACAGCAACAAGGCGCCGCTTAAAATGGCAAAGAGTTTCGTCTTCCAGCCGACCAGTAAGAAAATGGCAAATAGCGCCTCGGCCACAGTAGCCAGGATAGCCGCCGCCTGTGCGCCGGTATCTGACAGCCAGGGCAGCAGGGAATGAGTGTATTCTACAAATACCTCCCAACTGCCCCAGGCTACGCGGCTGTGCCATAGTCCAAACCTGTCGGCTACGGCAGAGAGAAAGCCTGCGGCAATGGCAAGGCGTAGAAATAACCTGATGATTTTATTATACATGAGAAGTGTATTTTGCCTTTGACCCGATAACTCAGGTTGTTCGAAGAGGATAAAAGACGGTTTCAGGAGGAGAAAAAATCAGGAATTTGGAAGCTTCCAAATTCCTGAAGTCCGGCAGTCTCACACCAGCATGGCATCCATGGTGATGCTGAAGCTCAGCGCTTTGCTGACGGGGCAATTGTCTTTGGCAGCGTTGGCGCACTCCATAAATTTGTCCTGGCTGATGTTTGGAATTTTAGCCCGAAGCGTCAGGTGCGAGCCTGTGAGTTCGAGTTTATCCGGATCCATAGTCACGGTAGCAGTCACGTCAATGGAATCGGCGGTAAAGCCTGCGTTTCCTAAGATGAGGCTGAGCGCCATGGCAAAACAGCCGGCGTGAGAAGCGGCCAACAGTTCATCGGGGTTGGTACCGGCGGCTTCTCCAAAACGTGTTACAAAAGAATAGGGGGTGTTGTTGAGCACTTTGCTTTTAGTAGCCAGTAGTCCTTTTCCTTCTTTCAGCGTGCCGCTCCAGACGGCAAAAGCAGTGTGTTTTTTCATTTTACTTTCGTTTAAAGTTTATTAGAAATATTAGGTTAAAATTTGTAGCGCCATGAGCTTTCAGCGCTTCTTAAAAAACACTGATTGTAACAGATAAACCTTGTAAAAGTTATTAGACAGGATGAATTCACCCTGAGAAATTAAATGGAAATTCCCACCGGAAAATGCCCTGGAAATCCCTGACAACTTCAGAGTTAATCCGGGCGCCAATAGGACTTAGGTATTTTTTTTGAAAAAAATAAAAGAAGTAAATACGGGCGCCCCGGCTTTGATGGAAAGCAAATGGCGCATTGCCGACGCCGTCGGACAAAGAATAAAGACGACCTTCAAACTTCCCTGAACAGAACTTGTCCGCTGCTTTTTAAAACCCTCTCATCTGGTAGGTTTTTTCTCCGATGTGCATGGAGCTGACGGTGTGGTCTCCATTGAGGTATAGCTGTATGAGTTCTTTCTTGTCGTTGATAAATTCCCACAGGTATCGCTCCTCCTGGAGACCTGCTTTTTTGTCTTCCTTTTCAGAGACCCGGCGGATGGGATATTTCCAGGTTTTATCTTCTCTTAGTCCGTCTTCGTATTGCACAATAGAGCGCACGATGACGAAATACTCTTTGATGATTTTCACCTTTTTATCGGGATCCGAGATGAGTTCCGTGGAGTCGGCGAAATGAGTCAGACTGTCCATTACTGCGGGTATGGTGTCGATGGCGACGTCGGCGAGTTCCGGTTCTCCTTTGGATTTTTTCTTCTTTTTATCTTTTTCCTCAATGGTAATGGTTTCGAGAAAGGAAATGCTGGCGCTGTCTCTCATCTGGAGCCGCTCCTGCACTTTGGCGTCGTTGTGAATGCGGAAGAAGGGATAGAACTTCTTTCCCCACAGGGAATCCGATTCCTCAATGACCAATTCTCCCCTGTCTGTGAAATAGGCTTTCTCCTGCTCTTTCAATCTTTCGGGAATCAGTGGGAGGTAAAAGATGACTTCCTTATCGTCCGGCGAACGCTTGAAAACCAGCATTTCTACCATGCCGTATTTGTTTTGAATAATTTTCAAATGACCCTGAAGGCGGGCGTCCCTGGCATTCATCAACAGGAGCTTGTAGCCGTAGTCCTCCGGATGTATATTATTGATGTTGTAAACGCCCTGAATGTCTCCTCCCTTGACGTAGAGATTGTTGAAGGTAATGCCGAAGGAAAATTCGCCGGGATCGAGATCCTGCTTTTTTTGATTGGGAATTTCCATGACGGAGGGCTTGAAGTCGTAGCCCACGAAGTCGTCCGGCTCGTAAAAGCGGCGGTCGGTGATATAGGAATACTGCGCTTGAACCCAGATGGCAGAGACGAGAAAGAGAAACAACAGCTTTATTTTTAAGAAAAAATGATGAGTCATGGTTTGATATGTTGTTGTAAAATCAAGGTTTAAGAGCGGACAAAAATCAGAAAAAAGCGGGCAGTTGGGAAATCTAAAAAAAGAATCCCCCAAAAACCTGCTATTCCGTTCAAACGGCGCCGGGGAGCGCATTATCTTTGCCGCCTTAAATTTTAGACGCAATGATTATTTCGCTGAATTGGCTAAAAGAATATCTGAACATAGACCTTCCTCCTAATGAAATCTCTGATTTGCTCACCAGCCTCGGCTTAGAAGTAGAGGGAATGGAAGAGAGAGAGAGTATCAAAGGCGGCCTCAAAGGCGTCGTGGTGGGTCGGGTCGCAGAGTGCCAAAAACATCCCAATGCGGACAAACTCAGCCTGACCAAAGTAGATATTGGCGCGGGAGAACTTCTGCAAATCGTCTGCGGAGCGCCCAATGTGGCCGAGAGCCAGAAGGTGCTAGTGGCCACGGTAGGCGCGACGCTCTATCCGACGAACGGAGAGCCATTTACCCTAAAAAAAGGAAAAATAAGGGGCGAGGAATCGCTGGGGATGATTTGCGCAGCCGACGAGCTTGGCCTGGGCGAAGACCACAGCGGCATCATGGTATTGCCCGAAGATACGCCCGTCGGCATGTCGGGACGAGACTACCTTAAGTTAGAGACGGACGTAGTGTACGAAATTGGTCTGACGCCCAATCGCTCCGATGCGACCTGTCACTTAGGCGTCGCAAGAGATTTGGCGGCGGCGCTCCGGGTTCGGTACGGGAAAGATATTGAGGTAAAAGAGCCTTCCGTAGGAGATTTTAAGGTCGGCAACCGCGAGCTTCAGTTGGAAGTCGTCGTAGAAAACCAGGAAGCCTGCCCCCGCTATACCGGCGTTTCAATAAAAGGCATTGCCGTACGAGAGTCGCCCGACTGGCTAAAAAATCGCCTGCTGGCCATAGGCGTGCGACCCATCAGCAATATTGTGGACGCCACGAATTTCATCCTTCACGAACTGGGGCAACCCCTCCACGCTTTTGACTTAGACAAGATTGCGGGACGCAAAGTCATCGTGAAGACCCTGCCCCAGGGCGCAAAATTTCTTTCCCTCGACGAGAAGGAGCGCAGCCTCTCTGCACAAGACCTGATGATTTGCGACGGCGACTCAAAAGGAATGTGCATAGGCGGGGTTTTTGGCGGCATTGACTCCGGAGTGACGGACTCCACCCGAAACATCTTTTTAGAGAGCGCTCACTTCAACGCCCGTTGGATCCGCCGCAGCAGCATCCGTCACGACCTTCGCACCGACGCCGCTAAGGTATTCGAAAAAGGCAGCGACCCCAATATCTGCGTATATGCGCTCAAACGGGCAGCTGCAATGATTGCGGAATTAGGGGGCGGCCAAATTGCCTCCGAAATCATTGACATTTATCCCCAGCCTGTTGAAAAAAGAAGGGCTAAGGTCTTCTATAAATACGTCAATGAATTGATTGGCCTCAGCATGTCGCCCGAAGACATTCGGAAAATCCTGCTGGCGCTGGACATGGAAATCGTGGAAGAAACAGGCGCCTATCTCGTGGTTGCCGTTCCGACTAACAAGGCCGACGTGACCCGTCCGGTAGATATCGTAGAGGAAATTTTGCGTGTTTACGGCCTGGACAATGTACCGGTTCCGTCGCAGGTCAGGAGCAGTATAGTACACAATGAATACCCTGCCCCCGGCCAACTGAGCAATACCATCGGCGACTTTTTGGCGGCCAACGGCTTCCATGAAATCATGGCGCTGTCCCTGTCTCAGTCGGCTTACTACGACGAAATCCTGCCGGAAGCTTTGACGGAAGCGGTGCTGGTGAACAACACCTCCAGCGTCCAACTCAATATCATGCGACCGGATATGCTGTTCAGCGGCTTAGAAGCGGTTGTGCACAACCAGAACCACCAGCAGTTGAACTTAAAGCTGTTTGAATTTGGAAAGGTCTATCACCGCAGGGGCGATGAGCCGGAGGCGGGGATTAGGAACTTCAAGGAGACGCAGCGCCTGTCGCTGTTTGTCGCCGGACAGCGCTGGCCTAACAACTGGAGGATACAGCAAAAATCTGCTCAGACAGCTGACTTTTTTACCCTAAAATCATTCGTTGAAGCCGTACTAAATCGGCTGGGTATCGGCGGCTATCAGGAAACAACCGGCGGAGATGAGACGGGGCCTGGCAGCGGGTACAGGGATGTGTTTTCTTATTTTGCCACCTGCCACCGCGGGGTACAAGAACTGGTTTCCTTCGGAAAAGTGAAACCGGAGATATGCAAAAAAATGGACATTCGCAGCGAAGTGTTTTTTGCTGATTTCAACTGGGATGCGTTAATTAAGGCGGCAAAAAAACAGAGCATTTCCTTTGTCGAAATCAACAGGTTTCCAACTGTTAAAAGAGACCTCGCTTTGGTGATAGAAAAATCCGTTAATTTTGCGGACATTGCGGCGATTGCCAGAAAGACCGGCAGGAAACTTTTGAAAGAAACAGCTCTGTTTGACGTATTCGAAAATGAATCAAAATTGGGCGAAGGAAAAAAATCCTATGCCGTCAGTTTCACTTTTGAAGACCCGACTAGAACCTTGCAGGACAAAGACGTGGACGCCATAATGAACGAATTGATAGCAGTTTTTGAATCAAAACTTGGCGCAATCATCAGACGTTAAAATCTGCTATGGATGCACAACTCAAAAATATTGAACTCAAAATCAGGCAATTGTTGGAGGAGTTAAAATCACTCCGCCAGGTAAACGCCCTTTTGAAACAAGAAAATAATAAACTCAAAGCCGATTGGGAAATGCAACAGAACCGCATCGGCGAACTGACAGAAAGATTAACTAACTCGCAGCAGGCATTGGCTCAGCAGCGAGGGGATGTATCAGAAAACTCCCAAAAATTGAGGAAGCAAATTGACCAATACATTTCTGAATTAGATAAATGTATTGAGTGGTTGCAAAACGCTTAGGCTATGGAAGACCAGGATAGCATACAATTAACCGTAACAATCGCAGGAAGGCCATATCCTTTGAAGATAAAAGCGAGCGACGAACCTGTCATTCGCAGAATAGTAAGGGAAGTGAACGAAAAAGTCAATAAATTTCAATTGGCCTATCCCAATCGGGAGAAGCAGGATTGTCTCGCCATGGCGCTTTTGGCTTATGCTATTGACTTACACAAAGCTTCCAGCCAGCCTGCCGCTTCCTCACAGGAATTTTCTGAGAAACTCTCCCGCATCCAGTCGCTTCTGGACGAAGCAATAGAATGAGTTTTTTTCTGCTGTTATTTTTTAGCCAAATGGTCATCAGGGCGGTTGTGATTGCCGAAGTCATTTTTTGAAAAATTTGTTGCCATTGCAGCAAATCGGCAATTGTACCATTCAGCCATTTTAATTTTTTGAAATTATGGAAATAGTGATTGCA
Organism: uncultured Saprospiraceae bacterium; assembly: GCA_964643005.1. Taxonomy (GTDB): domain Bacteria; phylum Bacteroidota; class Bacteroidia; order Chitinophagales; family Saprospiraceae; genus UBA6168. The sequence continues at coordinate 23,054 of CAZXQI010000008.1, forward strand.
GTTTTAGGACTGGTCATTGGACTTGGAGCCGGATACTTCGGCATCCAGGCGGGCATGAAGAGCAAGAAAAAGGCGATGATTGACGAGATGAATGCCAAAGCCGACCAGGAAGTCAAAAAGGCTCAGGATACTGCCAGGCGGATATTGGACGACGCTGAATCGAAAAATGAAAGTATGAAACAGCGCAAAATCTCCGAAGCCAAAGACCGCTTCAACTCCCTTCGGGCTGATTTTGAGAAAGAAAAAGCCGAAAAGCTCGTATCCGTTAAAGAGCGGGAAATGGAGATTAGAGATTTGGAACGCGAGCTCCAATTGAAAGAAGAAAAAGCGAAAGAACGCTCTAATCAACTCGACAGCCGAACCGCAGACCTCGACCAAAAAGAAGCCGAAACCAGCACCGTTCGGGAAAATTTAGAAAAGCAATTGAAAATCGTCGCAAGGCGCAAAGAAGAATTGGAAGCTGCCAATGAAGAGCGCATCAAAGCGCTCGAAGGCATTTCCAAACTGACGGAAGCCGAAGCCAAAGAACAACTCCTTGACGCTATCAAAAACAAAGCGCAGACAGAGGCAATGGCGCTCATAAAAGACACCATCGCCCAGGCCAAAGTGGATGCCAACAAAGAGGCGAAGAAAATCGTCATCCAGACCATTCAGCGCATGGCTTCGGAGTACACCATTGAAAACACGGTTTCTGTGTTCCAATTGGAATCCGACGACATGAAGGGTCAGATCATCGGGCGCGAGGGTCGCAATATCCGCACGCTGGAAGCGGCCACCGGAGCCGAAATCGTAGTGGATGACACGCCCGAAGCAATTGTCATTTCCAGTTTTGATCCGATTCGCAGGGAAATTGCCAGACTGGCTTTGAAGAAATTAGTCACCGATGGCCGTATCCACCCTGCGCGCATTGAAGAAGTGGTCGCCAAGACTCGCAAGCAATTGGATGAGCAAATCGTGGAAATCGGCGAGCGTACGGTCATCGAACTGGATATTCATGGCCTGAATCCCTACCTGATAAAAATGGTAGGCCGCATGCGCTTCCGCTCCTCCTACGGTCAAAACCTGCTGAAGCACTCCATTGAAACTGCCAACCTCTGCGGTATCATGGCTGCAGAACTGGGGCTGAATCCCAAGCAGGCAAAACTCGCCAAGCGGGCCGGTCTGCTCCACGACATCGGAAAAGTTTCAGAAGAAGAAACCGAACTGTCGCACGCCCTCCTCGGTATGGAGTTGTGCGAAAAGAATGGCGAGAATGCGATGATCTGCAACGCTGTCGGCGCTCACCACGATGAAATTGAGATGAACAATATCATCTCGCCCATCGTACAAGCTTGCGATGCCATATCCGGAGCAAGGCCGGGCGCCCGTCGGGAAATTCTCGAGAGCTATCTCAAACGCATCGGCGAACTCGAGGAACTGGCCATGTCTCACGATGGCGTGCAAAAGGCCTTTGCCATGCAGGCAGGCCGTGAATTGAGGGTTGTCGTGGAAGCTGAAAAGGTCAGCGACCAATACGCCGACGACCTGGCCTTCATGATTTCGCAGAAAATTCAGAACGAAATGCAATACCCGGGACAGATCAAAGTCACGGTCATCCGGGAGAAACGGGCGGTGCAGTATGCCCGTTGATTTTGAAAAAAATGTTGTCGAAAGACGGCAGGCTAATTAATGATAAAGCGGCCCGGCGACTGTTGTTGCCGGGCCGCTCGTGTTCTGCGTTTTGAAGAAATGAACTTCCCGCTGTTAAAATAACGGCATAATTCTCACGTTGGAAAAACTTTCCGGTGAAGATGAGCATTAAATTTGTTTAGGTCTTTTCCAAAAATTATAAAAAAATGAAATTTATTAAATCCCGTGTTATCAAGGCCTTTGGCATAGTAGCAATTGTAGGCGCCGGCATGGCGACTACCCTTACCGTTGACCCTGGCAATTACTTCGAGATCGCCAAGAATATTGAAATTTTTACCAACCTCTACAAGGAAGTCAACACCTACTACGTGGACGAAATTGATCCGGCTAAGCTCATGCGCACCGGCATTGACGCCATGATGGAGAGCCTCGATCCCTACACGAACTACATCACCGAAAGCCAGATCGAGGGCTTCCGCTATATCACCGAAGGCCGCTACAACGGCATCGGCGCCGATATTCGCATCATCGGTGAGACGCCGACGGTGGTAGCGCCCTATGAAAATGCTCCGGCACAAACCGCAGGCCTCAAAGCGGGAGACCAGATCATCGAAATTGACGGCAAAGACACGAAGGGAAAGACCAGCGACGATATCAGCGCCGTGCTGAAAGGCTACCCCGGTACGGAAGTAGAGCTGACAATCCTAAGACCCGGCGAGAAAAAGAGCCAGAAGATAAAGTTAGTAAGAGACGAAGTATCGGTTCCCAATGTGCCCTATTCCAATATGGTCTCTGAGGACGTGGGTTACATCGCCCTGACGACTTTCACCCGCGATGCAGGTCGAAACGTGGGTAAAGCGCTCGAAGATCTGAAAGTAGAGCAACCCAATCTGAAAGGCGTCATCCTCGATCTGCGGGGCAACGGCGGCGGACTACTGGCAGAGGCCGTCAATGTTTCAAACATCTTCATTCCAAAAGGCGAACTAGTCGTCTCGACCAAAGGCAAGGTGAAAGAATGGGATCGCAGCTTCAAAACGCTCAATCCTTCCGTTGATGAAAAAGTCCCGCTGATAGTCCTGATCAATAAAAACTCCGCTTCCGCTTCTGAAATCGTCTCCGGCGTTATTCAGGATCTCGACAGAGGCGTGCTACTGGGTCACCGCAGCTACGGCAAGGGACTGGTGCAAAACACCCGCGACATCGGCTATAGCGCCAAAGTGAAAATGACGACCGCCAAGTACTATATCCCCAGCGGGCGCTGCATCCAGAGCGTGGAATACCACGAAGGCGAGCCGGCAGACATCCCCGACGACAAACGAACTCCTTTCAAAACCCGCAACGGTCGCACCGTGCTGGACGGCGGCGGGGTGAAGCCCGATATCGTATTAGATTTTAACGACGACAGCGACGTGCTGCAAACACTGGACAGAAAGAATATAGTCTTCAATTACGTCACCCAGTGGATTTTGAAAAACCCCGAACCTGACTCGTATGAAAACTTCCATTTTACACAGTGGGAGGACTTCATCCAATTCCTCGAAAAGCAGAATTTTGATTACGACACGGACAGCGAGAAAATGCTCGAAGATTTAAAAGAGCAGTCCAAAAAAGACGGGTACATCTCAGAAGCAGACCTTCAGAGCTTAGAGACTAAAATCATCGCAGCCAAAAAAGCAGAGCTGAACAAGCAGAAAGATTTTGTCGTCAATCTGATCGAGAAGGAAATTGTTAGCCGTTTCTTTTATGAAAAAGGCCGCATCAAAATTGGCCTCCGCAACGATCCGGAGATTAAGGAAGCCGTGAAATTGTTCGGCGACAGAGCTAAATACGATGCGCTACTGAGGGGTTGATTTCGTAATTTCCTCCATAGATAGACGGGCTTCGCCTCCCTTCATTAAAAAAAATCGGATGGCTTTGCCAAACAATCCGACTTTTACTGCATTACTATTGATGCCTCGGTAATGTTTTGATTATCAGAGCAATATTGACTTCATCAGGCAACGACCTGCCCTTAAAGGCGCCCAAATTTCATTTTTAAATAGTTCAATTTTTCATGACTCCGGACTTCATTCAACGACTCCAGCAAAAACTCCAACTTCCGCTACCTGGCTTAGAAACGCAAAAGAAAATGGCGCACAGCACCCGCCAGTTGTACGCTACCCACCCGGAGCGCTCCAAAAAAGCAGGCGTATTGGCTACCCTTTTTTTAAAGAATGGCGAATGGCAGATTTTATTTATCGAACGCAGCCGCTATGAAAAGGGGCCTCACGGCGGCCAGATAGCCTTCCCAGGAGGAAAGTATGAACTCGAAGACAGAACCTTGTTGGACACGGCGCTGCGAGAAGCGCAGGAGGAAGTAGGTATTAATCGCAACGACGTCAGGGTGCTGGGTAATTTGACGTCTCTGTACATTCCGGTGAGCAATTTTGAGGTGCATGCTTTTGTGGGATATTTGGAATATCAGCCTGATTATAAATTACAGCCAACAGAAGTTATGCGGGTTTTAGAAGTTCCTTTTTCCTATTTTAAAAACCCTTCCATTCGCCGTTCAACCAGTATTCCGATAGGGAACCACCTGACGCTGAATAATGTACCCTATTTTGATGTTTACGGAAAAGTACTCTGGGGAGCTACCGCCATGCTTTTAAATGAATTGATGGAAGTTGCCGGGTCGGATGCGTAATTTGGGAACTTTATCGAAAAGCGCTTTGAATTTGTCACTTTAATACCCCTTTTCGTCAAATTATGAGTTTTGACTGAACCTGACAGACGCTAAATAGTTCTTTACATTGGTTCGCTGATAGACCCTGAAGAAAGGATTAACGCTTAAAAATAAAGTTTCAAAAATGGCATTTCGCAAAACGGCGCATTTTAAATTGGATTCGGTAGCCAGTTTGCTGTTATTCATTGTTTTCATCGTGGGAATGTTTTTCCTGCTGCGAGGTATTTTTATCGTACTGACATGGATAGCTCCTATCCTGTTGATTGCAGCTCTTATTTTGGACAAATCTGTCGTTATCAATTATGTAAAGTGGTTGGGTAGCTTAGTGAAATCCAATCCCTGGGTTGGAGTCGCTGCAATTTTACTCAGCTTAGTGGGCTACATGGGCGTCTTCCCCTACCTATTTATCAAAGCGCTTTTCAACAAAAAAATTAAAGACGCCCAGCGCAAATACGAACGACAAGAGCAGGGCGAACTGATTGATTTTGAAGAAATTGACAGCCAGCCAAATTCGGACTTGTTAGACCTGCCACAAATTAAGAAAAATGAAGAGGGGCAGGAGCGGGACAAATACAACCAGTTGTTTGACTGAATTCCTCATTCTTCATTCTACATTCCTCATTCATCCCTCCTCAGTCCCATCAAGATTGTAAAGTAATTGTCTATTCTTGCAAAGCATAAAATTGCGGAATATGACAAACGAAATCAGACCCCGTCTTCGGGAACTTCTTCCTTGTGAAGCGGAAGATTTGAACGGCCTTACCAGAGAATTGCTGGAAGTAAGAACCGAGATGCTGGAGTTAGAATCGAGATATAAAGGCTTCGATAAAGTCCATCCCCGTCATTACAATAGCGCCCGGAATTTGGTACAGTACCTCGCCTTTCGCAAGCAGGATGTTCGGGGCTTGCAGGTCGCATTGACAGAATGGGGCTTATCTTCATTGGGGCGGGCAGAGCGCAAGGTACAGGCTACATTGGATACCCTGCTCCACGTCATGCACCAGATGCTCGGTAGAGAGTGGAAGCCCCAGGAACTGCCTCCATCCTGCTTTCGGGAGGGGCAGCGCCTGCTCGACAAGAACACGGAGATTTTGCTGGGAGACTACCCCTCGGGGCGACGGGTGCGCATCATGGTCACGATGCCGACGGAGGCCGCTTCCGACTATCGCTTAGTTTATGAGCTGCTGAAAGGCGGCATGAATTGCGCCCGCATCAATTGTGCGCACGACACCCCCGAAGTTTGGGAGAGAATGGTGGCCAATATTTGCAAGGCGGAAGACGCTTCAGGCATACCCTGTAAAATCCTGATGGACTTAGCGGGGCCAAAACTCCGAACCGGTCCGCTGCCCCCTCGCCCCTCTGTTGTCAAAGTCCGACCGAAGAGAAACGATCTCGGCCAGGTGCTTCGGCCTGCCAGGATATGGCTTTGCGCAGGAGAGCGGGACGAAAAGGCCAAAGCCGCAGACGGCGTCCTGCAAGTTCCTGCCCAATGGTTAGGGCAACTCAAAAAAGGCGATCAAATCCTGTTGAAAGACGCCCGAAAGTCCAATCGGAAACTGACGGTAGAATCTGTTGGAGAAGATGGCGCCTGGCTGAGCGCCGACAAGACCGTTTACTTTGCGCAGGGGACGGTGTTGCGATTGCAAACGAAAAGCCGAAAGATCAAAAGCAAGACCCTTCGACTGGCTTGCGATATGCCGCGCAAAGAGCCTTTTATTCGATTGTTCAAAGACGAGATACTCGTTCTCACTGAAAATGGCAAACCGGGCAGCGAAGCCCGGAGGAACAAACGCGGAAAGGCGATTGTCCCCGCCGTCATTGGCTGTACCATTCCCGAAATTTTGAACGACGTACAAACAGGCGAGCCGATTTGGTTTGACGACGGCAAAATAGGAGGAGTGATTGAAAAAATAGAGCCTGGCCAGGTGGAAGTGCGCATCACCCATGCCCGCCCAAAGGGAGAGCGCCTGCGCAGTGAAAAAGGCATCAACCTGCCCGACAGCGAACTTCGACTACAGGCTCTGACGGAGGAAGATTTGCAGAGCTTAGAATTTGCAGTCCGGCATGCGGATATGGTGGGTCTGTCCTTTGCCAATACGACAGCCGACGTGGATGAACTCATCGCTCAACTCAAAAGACTCAAGCCTGAAAATCCTCCCGGCATCATACTGAAAGTAGAGACCCGCCGGGGATTCGACAACCTCCCCGCCATGATACTCTCCGCCATGCAAACAGAAATCTGCGGAGTGATGATAGCCCGCGGAGACCTGGCGATTGAGTGTGGCTTTGGCCGATTAGCCGAAGTGCAGGAGCAGATTCTATGGATTTGCGAAGCGGCTCACCTTCCGGTCGTCTGGGCGACGCAGGTGCTGGAAGGCCTGGCCAAACAGGGGCTGCCCACCCGCGCTGAAGTGACGGACGCCGCCATGGGACAGCGCGCTGAGTGCATCATGCTCAACAAAGGGGAACACATCGTGGAAGCGACGATTGCCTTAGACGACATCCTGCGGAGAATGCAAGACCACCAGACAAAAAAGCGTTCGCTATTGCGGAAGCTACAATTGGCGGAGAAATTTTTTGCCAACGCCTGACGGCTCGTCCGCCAGCCCATCAATTATGAAAAAACGTAAAACCCCTCCCTCAATCGCGGATAGCTTTTTCAAAAAATGCCGCTACCTCTTCGGCGTCGGGTTGTCGTAGCGGGCTGATCAGACGGAAGCCGACAAATGGGGAATCGGTATTCCACCAGCGGCTCTTGGGAATCTGGGGATCCCGCACCTGCCAGGCTGGATCGGATTTCTGGCGGAAGCTACAGCGACACTCGGCGGCGTCGCTGTCGAAGGAGCCGCCCCGCACGGTTCTGGAGTGGCGTTTGACCGGCTCCACCCAGGGATTGACGGCAGGCTCGCCCTCTAACTTTTCCAGATATTTTTCATCGTAGAGGTCGAGCGTCCATTCCGCCACGTTGCCCAGCATGTCGTATAGTCCCCATGCGTTGGGCTGCTTCCGGCCAGGCTCGCGGTATTTTTCAAAACTGTTTTCAAAGTACCAGGCGCGCTCGGAAAGCGGGGCAGATTCGGGTTCAGAACTGCCGGCTTTGCAGGCGTACTCCCATTCTGCTTCAGTCGGCAGTCGGTAGAAGCGACCCGTTTTCTCGTACAGCCATTGACAGTAGCGGAGCGCCGCCTGCTGGGTCATGCTCACCATTGGAAAACCGGCCTTCCCCATGCCGAAAGTGTAGTCAATGTATTGAGGCGTTGGGCGGGAGACGGCATCGGCGGCGTAGTTCTTTTCCGGGCGAGCCGTTGCGTCGCTGTCGCTTTCCCGCTGGTGGAATATGGTGAACTCCTCGTAGCCGACCTCATAGACGCCCATCCAAAAACTGTCTATTGTCACCTGCTGTTGGGGGCCTTCGTTTTTCTGGCGATAGGGATCGTCTTCCGGACTGCCCATCAAAAATGTACCGCCCGGTATCAGCGCCATTTGAAAGGAAACGGACGTCCCCGGAATGATTTCAGTAAACGTAGTTTGCGAGATAACCGGTGCGACCAGACCTGCCGGCAGCAGGCACAGGAAGATGGATCTAAACAGATTTTGCATGATTGATTTTTAAAAACCAGGATTAAAGATTTCCCTGTCGGCGCCACTTCGCCCTCCTGGCACAATGAGCGCTAACTGCACCCAAAGAGAAGAGGTGCTGTTGGTAAAAGTAGGATTTTGAAATTTTTTTTAAAAAAATAAAAAAAGGAGAGAGGGAAGCGAAAATGGAAATGCAGGAGAAGACCGACCTGAAGAGATAAAAATTTGACGGCTGTAGGGACTGGCGCCGGTTCCCCGGAGAAACTTCACAGCGCAGGATTTCTTGCAGATTTTAGCCTTCTCTGAATTGCTGCCGAATTTTACAGGCGCCTGAATAGCTACGAATTGCGATGCTCGTCCTCCATGATTTTTTTTAAAAAATAGGAGGTTAAAATGATATAACGTATTTTTACGTCAAATAACTTAATGAATAGTTGCATGACTAAAAAATAAAACTAACCTTTGCAAAAAGGTTTTTAAAAAAGTACGATGATGACGCAACTGACAAAAGCAGAAGAAGAAATCATGCACATAATCTGGCGCTTAGAGCGCTGCTTAGTGAGCGATATTCTGCCCATTGTGGAAGAAGAACGGGGTGAAAAAGTACCGCAGAGCACCATCTCCTCCATCGTCCGCATTTTGGAAAGCAAAGGCTTTGTTTCCCACAAGGCGTATGGGCGCACGCATGAGTATTTTCCAGTCATTTCAAAAAAAGCATACACGGAATCCACGCTGAGCAGGCTCGTATCCGATTACTTTGAAGGCTCTGCCGGCAAGCTAGTTTCTTTTTTAGTCAAAGAAGAAAAACTCGATGTGGACGAACTGTCGCAGATGATAGAGCGACTGAAAGATTGATGGAGGATCTGACTACTGGCTTTTTAATAAAACAAAAAATGCTGTTCTATTCACTGAAAGTCACGCTTTGCTGGGTTGTTTTTTACCTGATTTATTATCTGCTGCTACGACGGGATACCTTTTTTCGGCTGAGCCGCTGGTATCTGCTCGGCGCCTTTCTGTCAGGCCTGATTATTCCGATGCTGGAATGGCGTTGGCAAACGACGCAGCCCCCTTTGGCGGCTTATCTACAGCCGGTAACGGTTGGCGTGGAGCGCCTTCAGGAGACGATGAGCGCAAGTTCGCAAGAGCCGCAGCTTCTAAGTTTTTGGAACTTGTTGACGGGCGTTTATCTGGCCGGCGCAGCCTTCTTTCTGGCGAGGCTATGTCATGGCTTATTTCAGATCTACCGGCTGTATCGCAGTGCCGGCATAGTGCAAAATATTGGGTACCGCCTTGTTTCCACCCATGCCCCTCACGCCCCTTTTTCTTTTTTTAAAAATTTATTTTGGAGTGAAAAATTTGAGGCGGACGAGGAAGACAGAGAGCATATTATTCGCCATGAGGAAGCGCATATTTTCCAATGGCACAGCCTCGACGTGATGCTGCTCGAAGTGGTGGGAGTTTTTATGTGGTGGAACCCCTTTCAATACCTTTTCAAAAATGCCATAAAAATTACGCATGAATACCTCGCCGACGCCCATGCGACGGCGAATTTCAGCAAAAAACAATACGGCCGTTTGTTGCTTAGGCAGTCGCAGTCCGGAATGCAGATTGCCATTTCCAACTCACTTTTTTCTTCACAATTAAAGCAAAGAATTATCATGTTGTCTAAAAACAAATCTTCGCGGTGGACTGCGCTGAGGTATCTCGTCGCGCTGCCCGCCATCGCCCTGCTATTGCTGGCTTTTTCTACCGCAGAAAAGGAGAGCAGGGCGGCTATCCAAGGCATAGTTCCGGTCGAACAAATAGTAACCGATACCATACCGGAAGGAAAGGTTTTCAGAGATGCTGATGAGAAGCCCCGCTTCCCAGGCTGCGAGGAAATCGAAAAAACTTCTGACAAAGAGGCCTGCGCCCAGAAAAAAATGTTTGAATTTATTTTCAAAAATATCAAATACCCGGAGGAGGCGAGAAAGGATGGAATTGAAGGGATGGTTGTCGTGAGCCTTATTATTGAAGAAGACGGAACCGTCTCAAATCCCGAGATTGTGCGCAGCCTGAGTAAACAGTGCGATAAAGAGATAATCAGACTGGTCGAAGCCATGCCCAGATTTATCCCCGGCAGGCAGGAGGGCAGGGTAGTGCGCACGCAATTTTATTTGCCTGTAAAATTCCAGACAGACTGATGTCCGGCAAATCAGAAATTGCAAGAGCTTGATAATAAGTAGTTTAGCTATACAAGGCGCCAGGCTTTTGTGCGAGTTTCTTTATGAATCTGAAATCCGGTAAATTCATATCTGACCTGAGCGCAGAGGCTGCCATAGTTTTTTAAAATGACAGCCTCTGCCTTTCCCTCTAAAAGGCAATCTGCCTAAAAAATTGCTATCAATTTGCTTTGTTGTCGGTAGTTTTTGAGGAAATCATCCACAGCCCTAAGAAGGTCAGCAGGCCATTGAGCACTAACAGTTCAAAGCTGAAACGGTAGCCCAGAATGGGATGCCCGAGGTAGCTGTTGAAGAGGTAAACCAGTATGGTAATCAGCACAGAGGCCACGCAGACCCAGAGGGAATACCGGTCGCGGATTGACCTTTTGGTGTAAAAGCCGAAGGCGAAAAGCCCCAGCAGCGGCCCGTAGGTGATGCTCGCCGAGTCAAACACCAGCTTGATGATCTCCCCCGAAGCCGTGTAGCTGAACAGCATAATTGCCAGAAAGAAAATGATGGAAAAGACAATATGTACGAGATGCCTGGTGCGGGTGTGTCGGGAGCTGTCCATGTCCTTTTTTGCCAATCCCAGGAAATCTATACAAAAAGCAGTGGTCAGAGAAGCGAGGGCGGAATCGGCGCTGGCATAGCTCGATGCGGTGATACCCAGCACGAACAGGATGCCGACTATCGCCGGCGCATGTTTGAAGGCGATGGTCGGAAATAATAAATCCGTGTCGGGAACGATGGCCGTCTCGGCGACGCCCCCCGTGTAGCGGACGATTTCTTTGGAGGGAACTTCAATGCCGTTTTGTGAAGCGTAGATGAACAAGAGAACGCCTAAGGACAGGAACAGCAGATTCATGAGCACGATCAGAGAGGAATAGGAGAAGATGTTGATCTGGGCGCCTTTCAGGGTTTTGACCGTTAGGATTTTCTGCATGATGTCCTGATCGAGGCCGCTCATAACAATGGCGATGAAAGCTCCCGCCGTGAATTGTTTGAAAAAATTCTGTGGGTCGCCCCAACCTCCCTCGAAGAAAAAGATTTGGGAACGGGCGTCGCTTTTTACAGTGGAGATCAGCCCGCTAAGGTCGAGATCCATGTGCCGCCCAATTAGTATGATGGTCAGCACGAGCGAGCTGATAAGAAACAGCGTTTGCAGCGTGTCTGTCCAGATGATGGTTTTTACGCCGCCCTTGAAGGTATAGCTGTAAATCAGCAAAATAGTTATCAGCACTGTTACCCAAAAGGAGATGCCAAAGATTGGCTCAATGACGAAAGTGTGGAGCACCTTAGCCATGAGGAACAGGCGCAAGGAGGAGCCTACCGTTCGGCTGAGCAGGAAAAATGCCGAACCTGTTTTGTAGGTCGTATCGCCGAAGCGGCGCTCCAGATAACCGTAAATGGAAATCAACTGCATTTTGTAATACATCGGTAGCAGAATCAGGGCAATGACGGTATAGCCTACCATGTAACCAAACACGAGTTGCATATAACTCATGGCGGAGGAATTGACATAGCCGGGCACGGAAATAAAGGTGACTCCCGAAATGGAAGAGCCAATCATTCCAATGGCGATAATCCACCAGCGGCTTTGACGGCGGGCAATAAAGAAGTCGGTATTGTCGGCTTTCCGTCCGGTGATCAGAGCGATGCCGATGAGCAGGGCGAAGTAGGCTATGATAGTGCTCAGTATGAGAGCCGGAGTAAGCGTTTCGTTCATTCTTCAAGTGTTTGGCAGGGCGGCGAAGGTAAAAATTTTCAGATTTAAGGTGTTTGCCCACCGTCTGAGGCCTGTCTGTTTCGCCAGAGTTGTAGCCCCGTTATTGCCAGAATTCCGGCCGAGATTAGGATGAGCGATAGGGGTAAATCTTCGCTGGGGCCGTCGTTCATTTCCGTGAGTTTGTCCTGGTTGAAATACGCAATCACCACCTGCGCTCCATTATTTAAAAAATGCGCCGCTATGGGAATCCAAAGGCTTCGGGTCCAATACAGGAGCAGACCCAGCACTAAGCCTAACCAGAGAATGGCCAGAAAGCGCTGTATCTGAAAATGAACGATGCTGAAAAGAAAGGCGGAAATGCCAATGGCCAGCAGCGGGCTGCGCTTCCATCTTTCGAGCTGCTGCTGTACGATACCTCTGAAGACCATCTCCTCTCCTAATGCCGGCGCCAGCGCCATGACCAACAGCGAGAACCCCATTTCCCAAGGCGACTGCATGACGAGCAGACCTTCGAGCAAACCCTCGGTGGCTGTTTCGGTTTCTACCAATGCGCTGAGCGAGGGAAACTGAGCCACCAACCAGCTATTGGCGCTGAAGGCAACCTGAGCGATGGGAAAAGCTGCCATCATAAAAAGAATGCTGAGACCCAATGTGCTCCAACTGACAGAACTTCTGAGCGAAAAGTGATACGACCAGTTATGTTTAAAAAAAATCCAGCCCGTCAAAAGGGCGGGCACGAGAAAGGTAGCTAAGTGATTAATCAGCAGGGCGCCCCGCATGAAATTGCGCTCCTGCAAGGTTTGATCAATGCCAAAACCGGAAACGACATCGTGGAGATTGACGCCCTGAATGGAGCTTGCCAGCGTTACGATACCGCTCCCGACGAACCAGCACAGAAAAAGCAACCCGCCCAGCATGAGCAGTACGGCAGACGGGCGAACGATTCTGCCTGTGGTATTTTCTCTCTCCGGTTGAAACTCCTCCATCCTGGTTGTGTTTTTTAATTTAGCGCCAAAGATAGAAAGTTGACGGATTTGCAAACCGACAGATGAAAAAAGCCTGATAATCAATATTGTTTGTCCCTGCCCCGCTCATTGGTTTGTATTTACCGCCCGCTGAAAAATTTACTTTACTGCACATTTCTAATTATGCCGAAACTTAGCGTAAACATCAATAAGGTCGCCCTCATTCGCAATGCCCGAGGCGGCAATCTGCCCGATTTGATTCAGGTAGCCAAAGACTGTGAAGAATTTGGCGCCCAGGGTGTCACCGTCCATCCCCGACCTGACGAGCGGCACATTCGCTATGCCGACGTTCCGCTACTGAAAGCGATTGTAAAAACTGAATTTAACGTGGAAGGCAACCCGACGCCGGATTTTATGGAGCTGGTATTGAAGAATCGCCCCCATCAATGTACGCTGGTACCCGACAGCCCCGACGCACTGACTTCCGACCAGGGCTGGGACACTGTTGGCAGAGCAGGTTTTCTAAAAGAAATCGTAGCGGAACTGAAGCAGGCGGGCATCCGCGTATCGCTTTTTGTAAATGCGGTGGAGAAATACGTAGAAGGAGCTAAAAATGTAGGAGCCGACCGCGTGGAGTTTTATACCGGCCCTTATGCGCATGATTTTCACTCCGATAAGGAAGCGGCCATCGCAGCTCACCGTCGTTGCGCAGAATTGGCGTTAGACATCGGCATTGGCATCAATGCGGGCCACGATCTGAATTTGGAGAACCTCCGGTTTTACAGAGAGAATGTGCCCGGTCTTCTGGAAGTCTCCATCGGCCATGCGCTCATTTCCGACGCCTTATATTATGGATTGAGCAATACGATCCAAATGTACCTCCGACAGCTTGTCTGAGATTCTCGAAGGGCGCTCTTATTCTTCCAATCTTTTTAAAGCAGCCTGCGCTTCCTGCGGCGTGTTCACGTTCATCAGCGCATTGGGGTCGGGAGATTCCAGCAGGTGAGCTGCTGAGTTGATCAACACCTTGCGCGGACAGGAATACCCCTGTGAAAGAAACCGGAACAACGCCGGATAACTTTTTGGCTCCCAGATGGCGGCCAGCGGTTCGGGGAATCCGTCTGTCGAACTGCGGAATGCGGTGGCCAGGGCGGAGGGATTTCGATTGTCCACCAGGAACTGCAAGGTCGCTTTGTCAAGCAGAGGCAGGTCGCAGGCGACGACGAGCCAGGCTGCGTCCGGCTCCTGGCGGAACGCGGAAAGAATGGCTCCCATCGGGCCTAAGTTTAGAAAAGTATCCGGCAAAACATCGTGAGAATATGCCAGCTCGCCGGCCTGATCCGGACGACAGGAGAGGTAGGTTTGATTACAAAATTGAGAGAGCTGGTTCATCAGATATTCCTGCTGTGGGATGCCGTGATAGTCGAGTTTTCCCTTGTTGGTTCCCATCCGACGACTCTTCCCTCCGACCAGCGCTAAGCCGTTCAGAGGGGGAACTGCCTCTTCTAATTTTTTAGAAAAAAAGGATTGTATTTTTGGAAAATCTGCGATTGGGAAAATGGGTATCTGATCGAAATTGAGGAGGTTTTCTTTCAAAAAGTCGTAGGGTCGGTTCACGCCTTCAGTCAGGAGGATCATGCTCACATTAGCCAGGCGTTCGAGTTTGCGTTGGAGGGAATCTTCCTTTTTCGGGTCGATGACGACCACCTGATTTTTCGCTGCGAAATGATTTCCATTGACGAATACGGCATCCATGCCGTTGAAGAACGGGCGATACTGAAAAGGATTCAATTTTTCTTCCAGGCTAAACTGGTGGAAACTTATTTTATCCGTGTATTCTATCGCTGCGCCGTGGGTCAGCGCTGATTTGCCTTCTCTGTTTTGTAGTTTCTCCTCGTCGGCGCCCTTGTGGTCGGCGTCAACGTACCCGATTTCCCACTTAGGAGAGAGCGCTTCCGAAAGTTGGAAAGTCAGTTTTTTGATGTTGTCGCAGTTTGTACCGAGGAAGGCCCATTCGTTTCGACCAAAGAATCCGAAGTTTGGGCGTGCGATGTCGGCGTGTTTTTTATGCTTTTGGAGCATCGTGGAAAAGTGTTGAGTTTGTAGTTTTTAAATTGCCTGCTGTCAAAGATTAATCAATCCGTTTTGCAAAAATTGATCTTTTAGTTTCACCGAAGTTTAGGCCAAACGTAGAGCCATTTTTCAAAAAAAATGGGCGTGGAGTCAGGCTCGCTTAAAGTCCTTTTTGCCTCCGGTTTTTTCGATGAGCCTGGTTTCCCGTATTACTATATTGTGTGAGAGCGCTTTGCACATGTCGTAAACGGTCAGGGCGGCGATGCTGGCGCCGGTCAGCGCTTCCATTTCGACGCCGGTTTTGCCAGTCAGGCTGGCCGTGCACTCAATGACCACCTCTCTTTTTTCATTGATAAAAATCTCTACCTGACAATTCTCCAAACCCAGTGGATGGCAGAGCGGGATGAGGTCGCCGGCGCGCTTGGCCGCCATGACGCCGGCGATAATGGCCGTTTGAAAAACGGGACCTTTTCGGGTGTGGATGTCCTCGCTTTGGAAACGCTGTAGAATTTCGTCGTCGAGTAGGACGATGCTGCGAGCCTTGGCGGTTCGGAGTGTAAGGGATTTGTTGCCGACGTCCACCATAGAAGGATTTCCTGAAGCATTGAGATGGGTAAAATTCTTCTGCATTCGACGATGTTTTTTTGTTAAAATAAAACCAAAGTTATGTATCATTTTATCGGAGACACAGTTAAAGTGTGTCTATTATCTGCAAAGACTTTGATTTTAAGGTCTGAAATATACCTAAGAACAGGGGTTTAACTATTTTTGCAGCCCAGATTTGAAATGTTAAAACATAGACCTGAAAGAAGCTTACTTGAAGTTCGCCGCTGTCGGCGGAAGAGATATCGCACTCATTTGCGAAGATTTGTTCCCAATTTTTGAGTAGATAAATCAACGCATTTTGGAAGTAAGAGAAAATTGTATGACTGTATTTTTAGATACTTGTTATTTGAAACAAATTGAGAGAGATAACCTGAAACTCGCATTAGAAGAAAATGAATTTGATTACACAGAATCTTTTTGAACTTTAAATGTAAACTGTATCATGAAGTCGAAGCTTGTACTTTGGGGCGAAAACGCCCAGAATGAAAAAATCTTAATTGCCGTGTCCTTGCGTACGGAAGAGAACAAAATTGACATTTGGACTTTCCCAGAATCTGAAGCCAGTGAGGAATTTTATCAAAACATGATGAAAGACTGGCGAGACGGAGAAGGAATGGAATTTCCGGAAACCCATACCCATATTGTCAGAGATTTAACCATGGGAGAAACGCTGCTACCGGAAGACCTGAAGGTAGAGCGTACAGACGTCGTTCAGCGGGCGCAAACGGAATGGCATTTTATTGTGCTGTCCTCAAAATTACACCAGTCCTACAAGGATCAAATGGAGGAGTTGCGAGACAGAGTCGAGAAATTGGAGAGTTTTGACCAAGGAGTGTGGGACAGCCTCAAAGAGTTTTGGGCAAAGGTACAAGAGCAGGTTTCTGAGCGCAACCTCTTCAAGGATCACGCTGACGGGCTGAAGGAAAGCATCAATGGCTTGTTCACTAATATGAAGGCTTTGAGGCAGAAAATGGACGACGAATTTGAACGCCTCTCAAAAGAAACTCGCGATAAGTTTTTTGAAGCCTTAGATGAGATTGAAAATAAAATGGAAGGCGGCGGAAGATTGCGTTCACTTTTCGATGAGTTGAAAAAAATGCAGCACAAGTTTCGGGACGCTTCTCTTACAAGGGAGCACCGCGCCAAAGTGTGGGATAAATTGGATGCTGCATTCAAAGGTATCAAGCAAAAGCAATTTGGAAATAAAGCTTCTGAGGAAGGCAACTCTCCGCATCGCCGACTTCAGCACCGTTACGAGGGTCTTTTTGGAGCGATTGAAAGGATGGAGCAATCTATCGAGCGCGATAAAAACGACCTGGAGTTTCAGCAACATAAAATAGATACCACATCTGGCCAGCTTGAAGCGCAGATTCGCCAGGCTAAGATCATGATGATTGAGGAGCGGATCAGCTCAAAAGAAGAGAAGCTCAATGAGATGAACGCTACTAAACTGGAACTGGAAAAGCGGATAGCCATTGAAAAGGAAAGAGAGCTAAGAAGATCCGCTCGAGAAGCTGCCAAGGAAAAAATTGCAGAGGATATAAAAGTAGCGGCTGAAGCCAGAGAAGAAGACGTAGAAAAGCTACAAAAGGCCGCCGGAGAAATTGTCGAAGCGAAGGCGCCGAACACCGATAAGAGCGGCGCCAAAAAATCAACCCGCAAAGAGTCAGCCATAGAGGCTGTTGGCGACTCCTTAGAAGATGTCGTTGATACGGTAAAGGCCGTGGCCACAGTCATTAGCGAACAAATTGAAGGAGCGCTCGCAGGTGTGGGAGAGGAGATTCGCGACAACATTGAGGAGTTTCCAGAAGTGCTGGAAAAAGACGCAACTGACAATAAGGAAATTGCAGAGAGTCCAGCGGCACAAGAAGAACCGCAAGAAGAACCGCAAGAAGAATCTTTCTTGGAGACCCTCGGAACCAAAGTTGCCGACTCATTAGAGGAAGCAGTGGATGCTGTGAAAACGACAGTCACATCGGTCAGCGAGGAAATTGAAGACGCGCTCGGCGGAGTAGGGGAGGAGATTCGCGACAACATCGAAGAGTTCCCTGGAGTAATGGAAAATGACGCCTCGGAGAGCAAGGAAGATCCCAGCGCTGATGTAGAAGAAGAACCGTCTGAAAAAATAGCGTAGAATCTTTCCGAGAATAGAGAAATTCCTATTGAACGGCAGAAATTGATTTTTTAAAAAAGTAGCGAGGAAAGGTTGAATGGGTTGCCTACAGAAAGATGATAATCCTTAGTAAAAGCCCTTCCGATAGACTATGTGATTTTGCCGTTTTTAATGATAAAAGAAAATGCTGGATGATATTTATCCAGCATTTTCTTCTTCAGGTAAGCTCATTCCCTTCCTTCCGTTTTGACGCTTTACTTAGAATTAAAATTAATTTCCGCTTCGAACGCAACTATTTAATTTTTAAAATAAATCTACGATTTTGTACAGTTTGTTTATTTTTCAAAAGTTGCTTAATTTTGTCGCTTCCGTTTTCAAAAAGTGAAAGCATGGAGGCTTACTAACAATTGAATCCCTTAAATATAAACACACACCCTTTTGTCGGCCTTAAACCCAATAAAAGGCTATACTCTTTCTTAATTTTCTCGCTTTTATAATCAGTTAGAGACTGAATTACTGCCTTTCTGTTTAACTGATTAAAAGTCCACCCTCAGCGAGAAGCACTGATTTTTATAAGTTAGCTGAGAAAACTTGAGTCTTTCATTTTGTGATGAAAGGACAAAGGGCTTATTTGTGGTTTTTTACCTTTCAATTAAATGAATCGTGAAAAGCCAAAGAGGAAGTAAAATGAGAAACCTACATGGGTAGCACCAAAGCCGCTCTTATTATTTTTAAACAGTGCTAACTGTGTATTCTGACCTTTGTAATGATGGACATCAATTTCAATCTTTACTGCATTGGCAGTTACGGTACTTTTAATGCTATTTTGGTAAGAGCCTTGCGACTTATCAACGGCGAAGCCGTAACTTTACCTAAATATTTACAGTTTCAAACAATCACGCTCTGTGCTTCTCGAATTCCTGAAAAAAAAGAAATCAGCGCCTGCCATTACCAATTTTTCAGCGCTGGCGACAGATATTCACTCACACCTTGTTCCCGGTATTGACGACGGTTCCGATTCATTAGAAACCAGCCTGGCTCTTATTCGAGGCTTATCTGGACTTGGCTACAAGAAGATAATAACGACCCCTCACATTCGACCGGATTACTTTCCCAACACCAAAGAGATAATTACCGAGAATTTTGAAAAACTAAAAAAAGGCGTGCGGGAAGCCGGCATTGATATAGAGCTGAGCGTTGCGGCTGAGTATTTTATGGACTATGAATTTGGCCGCACCGTAGAAGCCGGCAACCTGTTGACCCTGAGCGGGAATCACGTGCTGGTTGAGATTTCCACTTTTTCACCGCCTCCCGATCTCTTTGACAGCATCTTTCAACTGCGCATTAAACGTTATCAGCCGGTTCTTGCGCACCCAGAGCGCTACGTCTATTTTTCCAAAATAGAGGATTTTCAAAAACTCAGAGATTCTGGATGTCTTCTCCAGGTAAACCTTCTATCGCTGGGCGGCCACTACGGCAAAAAGGTGAAAGAACTGGCTCACAAACTTTTTAAAGAAGACTTAGTTGACCTGCTGGGTACCGATATGCACAATCTGAAACACTTAGAAAGCCTGCGCCAACTGACTAAAGACGACCACGTGATGAAGTTGATTGCGTCCAGGCAGTTTCGGAATGCCTCCCTCTAAACATATATTTAGCCCCGTCTTTTGACTGCTTTAGTAATAGACGCCTGTAGCTAAATCAATTTTGCCGATTACTATATCGAATATTGTCAGTTTGTTGTGGGCAACATTCAGTCTTTGGTTAACCTCGATTGCCCGACCTGCAACAGATTCAGCTTTATTTCGATAAAGTAACTGAATCTGGCTCATTCCGCTTTAGATACCTGGTTCAGGTCAGCACAAGGCGAATAAAGGCCTGACGAGCTCCAAAAATGATTTGAAAAATATCCTGGAGAAACTTAAAAACTAACTTTTTTAACTGAATAGATATGGCATCTTATACCCGTAGATTTCCGATGGTTGCAATCTGGCTGGTCTTAGTATTTGCCAGCATAAGTTTATTTAGTTCCTGTGTCCCTTATCAGAAATTGATGAACTTCCAAGGCGAAGATGAGGAATCGGCTTTGCAGTCCCAATATATCCAGCATGTGGATAAAATTAAAATCCAGATGGATGATATCCTGGCTATTACCGTCTTCTCTACTTTCGATACCCTGGCAGCAAAAGTCTTTAACACCCGAATCAGCGCCAGTCAGGACGGTTCTTTTATTGGCCAGGGCTATTTAGTGGATGAAGAAGGCTACATCGAGTTCCCGATTTTGGGAAAAATAAAATTGGAGGGTCTGACCAGAGAAGACGCAAAAGATACCGTCAGGCAGCGTTTGCTGATCTATTTGAGAGATCCCGTCGTGGACGTCCGGTTTTTGAATCTCCACATCAACGTCATGGGAGAAGTGAAGCGACCGGGCATGTACACTTTTTCCGATGAGCGCTTTTCCATCTTAGAAGCTCTGACCCTGGCCGGCGATTTGACAGATTTTGCCGATAGGGAAAACCTAATGATTATTAGAGAATTTGACAACATAAGGGAATTTGGCATAGTGGATTTGTCTTCGCCCCGCGTATTTGAATCGCCGTATTTCTACCTGAAGCAGAATGACGTAATTTATGTCAAGCCATTGAAAGAAAAGGCCAGAATCATCCAGGATCCTTTTACGCGAGCCTTATCTCTTGCCGGCGCCTTATCCTCTATTGCCACCATTGTCGTTACCATTGCTTTGAGCAGGAAGTAACTGATTTCAAAAAATAAAAAACTAAACTATGGAAGCATACGGAAAAAATCCTAAAGTAGGCGGACTTATCAAGAGGTTCATCGACAACTGGTATTGGTTTCTAGCCTGTCTCCTGCTGGCCGGCGCCATTGCCTGGTATATGTTGATGCTGCTGCCCGTCACCTACAACGTAAGCGGGAGCATCATCGTCACCGAAGAGCGCCAACCCGGCAGTCAATTGCCTGAAGAATCGGTTATTACAGCATTGCCATTCAACCAGAGAGGGAGTTTGAACCGCCAAATTCAAATTCTCAAGTCCAGAAACCTAATGGGCAAGGTCGTGGATTCCTTAGGCCTCGACATTGTGTATTACTCCGAAGGTCGCTTCAGAAAATTTGAACTTTATCAGGATACTCCCGTCAGGGTAGTTCAGGCGGAAGAAGATGCAAAAGCACAGGGCAAAGCCTTGCGCATCAAAGGAATTGACAATAAGCGATTTGCCTTGCTTCAGGAAGATGAAGACACTGTTTTTTACAATTATGGCGTTCCGTTTGAATACGAATCGCTCCAGTATGTACTGGAAAAAGACTCCATCAATCCGCCTTTAGACCAGGTTATTTCTATTGAATTCCGCCATCCCATTAAAGTCGCAACCTATTATTCGTCTAAGCTTTTTCTCCGAAAAATGACGCAGTCCAATGTTTTGGAAATTAGTCTGGAAGACGAGGTGCCTCAAAAAGTGACGGATATTATTCACACCTTAGTGAATGTGTACAACGTTGACGCACAAGAAGAGAAGAACAGAATGGCCGGTCGCTCGCTGGAGTTTATTGACGATCGCCTCAGCTATGTGTCCGGGGCATTGTCCAGAGAAGAATCGCAACAGGCCAGGATACAGTCATCCAATGAACTGGCCGCCACTGTGGATATGAGCGCTCAAAGGTATTTTGACAAATTGAATACGGTGGAAGAGGGTCGCGCAAGCATCCGAAACTTAGTGAATGCTATGGACAACCTCGAATCCTTCTTGAGCAACAGAAGCAAGGAAGTCGACTTTATTCCGAACTTCGGAGATATGGGCGGGATGTCTTTTGCCCCGCTCATTGCACAGTATAACAGGGTAATCAGCGAGCGGAAAAAACTACTCACTACTGCCACTGAAATGCACCCCGGCGTGATAAAGGCCACCGATGAATTGAATCAAATGCGCACCACGCTCCTCAATTCAGTAGCTATGGCAAAAGGCGACTTAGAAAAGCAAGAAGGCCAACTGGCTGCACAGGTCAACCCGGTGCAGCAAAAAATCCAGGCAATGCCTTTTGTACAAAAGCGCCTCAACGAAACCGGAAGGACGGCGAGCGTCCAGGCAGAGCTGTTTTCCTATTTGCTGAAAAAACGAGAAGAGACAGCTATTGGCCTGGCTGCCAACGTGGAGAATGTCCGCATCTTAGATGAACCCATGCGCAGCAGCTTCCCCGCCAGTCCCAACAAGCGCCAGTATTTTGCTTTCGCAGTTATCCTGGGCCTGGGCATTCCGGCCGGATTTATTTACGTCCTCGATAAATTAGACGATAAGATCTCCAATAAAGAAGGGGTGAAGAATATTGCAACCGAGGTGCCGTTCCTCGGCGAAGTGGCTCTCTCCAGGAGCGGCCAGTCTAAATTGATTGCGGATAGTAGTCATTCGGTCGTGGCTGAAATGTTCCGACTCATCCGCACCAACCTGCAATTCATTACAGCCGGCGCCGGCCACGATAGCAGTAAGACCATACTCGTCTCCTCCTACATAAGTGGAGACGGCAAAACCTTCGTTAGCGGCAACTTAGGGGCGTCCATTTCTCTGACCGGTAAAAAGACCGTAGTGTTGGAACTTGACTTGCGCCGACCAAAATTGACCGAGTTAATCCTACAAAAGCCTCCGGGAATTGGAGTCACCAATTACCTCGTTGGAGAGTGCGGCATTAAGGAAATCGTCCAAGAGGTGGAGGGCTACGACCACTTACACCTCATCAGCTCAGGCCCGACCCCGCCTAACCCTGCAGAGTTGATCATGAGCGAGAAAATGGATGAACTCATGAAATACCTCAAAGAAAATTATGACTTTATCGTGCTTGACACGCCGCCCATAGGCCTGGTGACGGATGCCTTCTTGCTCAATAGGTTTATTTCAAGTTCCATTTTAGTCGTCCGAGCCAATAAGACCAGGAAGAATGAATTGGAACATATAGCCGATGTCTGCAAGGATAAGAAATTAAATTCACCGACCATTATTCTCAATGGAACTAAAGCGCCCAAACGCTATGGTTATTACTATTGATTTGTTGGAAGCGCAGAACGCCGCGATGCAGAGGCAGTTAAATCAGGCTCATTGAAAATCAAATAATAAAGTTCCTCATTACAGAACGTCCAGCTTAAACTGTCGTGGATTTAAAGAAAGAAAAATTACCAAAAAAAGCAAAAGAAGAGCACTGGGATACAGTGCTTACTGCCAAACAACCATTGTTTGACCTCCGTTTAGGAGAGGTGTGGAAGTACAGAGATTTGCTCCTGCTTTTTGTCCGGCGGGACATTAAGCAGGTTTACATGCAGACCATTCTTGGGCCTTTGTGGTTTTTCATCCAGCCCATTTTGACCACCTTCGTATTTACCATCGTTTTTGGGAATCTGGCGAATATTCCTACCGATGGAATCCCGCCCGTGCTTTTCTATTTGTCAGGTATTACTTTCTGGAACTTTTTCTCCGAGGCCCTCAATAAGTCTTCTACCGTATTCCGGGATAATCAAAACATCTTCGGCAAAGTTTATTTCTCCCGCTTAGTAGTGCCCCTGTCGATTGTCCTGAACAACTTGGTGCGGTTTGGCATTCAGTTGCTCATGTTTATAATCGTTTATGTTTATTTTCTGATAGTCTCCCCCAATATCCATCCAAATTTCTACGCCCTGCTCTTCCCCGTTCTGGTATTGATAAGCGCCGGATTAGCTTTGGGCTTTGGCCTGATCATCACCGCCATGACCGCCAAATACCGCGATCTGTTTTTCCTGTTGCAGTTCGGTATCCAGTTGTGGATGTACGTGACCCCGGTAGTATATCCGCTTTCGGAAGTGCCGGAAAACTATCGCTTTCTCGCCGTCCTGAATCCGCTGACTGCGGTTATTGAGACATTCAAGTTTGGCGTCCTCGGCGAGGGCACTTTTTCCTGGTTCTATTTAGGATACAGTTTCCTGAGCATGCTGGTCATTTTGCTGATCGGAGTCATCACCTTTAACCGCGCGGAAAAGACTTTCGTGGACATCATTTAAACCCAAAGAATGAGTAACACCGTCATAAAAGTTGAAAATCTTTCAAAGCAATATCGCCTCGGCGTCATTGGCACCGGTAATTTTTATAGCGACCTGACCCGTTGGTGGCACCTCATGCGGGGAAAGACAGACCCCTACGGTATCATCGGTGAGACAAATGACCGCAGCGTCCGGGGCAACTCTGATTTTGTACTTGCCCTACAGGATATTTCTTTCGACGTGCAACAGGGCGACCTCATCGGCCTCATCGGGAAGAACGGCTCAGGGAAATCCACCCTCCTCAAGATTCTTTCTAAAATCACGGCGCCAAGTACAGGCGTTGTAAAACTCAGGGGCAGGGTCGCCTCTATGCTTGAAGTAGGCACCGGCTTCCATCCGGAATTGACGGGCAAAGAAAACGTCTATCTCAACGGCACCATCATGGGCATGACCAAAAAGGAGGTCGCCCACAAATTCGATGAAATTGTGGACTTCGCCGGAGTGGCTCGCTACATTGACACGCCGATTAAGCGCTACTCTTCGGGTATGTCCGTTCGATTAGCCTTTTCTGTAGCCGCTCATCTCGACCCCGAAATCCTATTGGTAGATGAAGTGTTAGCGGTAGGCGATACGGAGTTTCAGAAAAAATCTATCGGCAAGATGAGCGAGGTGGGCAAGGCGGGCCGCACCATCATCTTCGTTAGCCATAACCTCGGTTCTATCCGCAAGCTATGCACAAGAGGTTTAGTGTTGGACAATGGAAAGATGATCTACTCCGGAGAGGTAGAAGCCTCCATTGACCAATACCTGAACAGCCTGCCCACCAGCGATGCAGAGGGGCACAACGTGGTTACTTTCCCGCGGGACGACAACAAACTCTTCCAGTTCTTAGAAGTGGGAGTTAAAAATGAATACGGACACGCCAGGGGGACTTTCGTTTACGACGAGCAGATTTTTGTGCAGGTCAGGTACATCATCAACGAAGCCTGCCGCAACTTTTCCACCAAAATTGCCATCATCCGCAATGGCGACGTACTCTTCTGGTCGTTTGATACCGACGAGAATGACGAGCTGCTCTCGATGCGCTCTGCGGGAGAGTATATGGCAAAAGTAGCTTTGCCCGGATTCCTGAAAAGCGGCACCTATACGCTGAGCATTTCCTTTTTTGAACTGGGCATTGAGAAAGAAGAACACAACGACGTCATCCGTTTCGTACTTTCGGACTCAAACGTGGATACGACCACGAAATCTTACCACCAGGAGAAACCAGGCATACTGAGGCCCCGGTTAGACTGGGTCTATATTGAACATCCCATAGAGATTTGAGCAGGCATGGTTCGAGTCTTGTTTTTAAACTCTCATCCCATCCAGTATTTTGCTCCACTGTATCAGGAAATCAGTCGGCGGGAAGATTTTAAACTCAAAGTTTTTTACTGTTCCAGGCACGGGTTAGAGGGA
The DNA here is from genome assembly GCA_964643005.1 of uncultured Saprospiraceae bacterium. Lineage (GTDB taxonomy): Bacteria > Bacteroidota > Bacteroidia > Chitinophagales > Saprospiraceae > UBA6168. The sequence continues at coordinate 48,139 of CAZXQI010000008.1, forward strand.
GAAAGAGATGAAGAATTTGGCGTAGAAGTGAAATGGGATCTGCCGCTTTTGAGTGGATATTCCTTTGAATTCCTGAAAAACTATTCTCCAAAACCATCCATCTACGGATTCGGCGGCTTGCTCAATTTGGGATTGATCAGCCGGCTGAGGAAGGAACCTAAGAGCATTCTCATCGTCCACGGCTGGGGCTATGCCAGCAACCTGTTGGCCATTTTTTTTGGAAAACTATCGGGACATGTCGTATGCCTGCGCGGCGAAAGCCCTGCCAGTCACGAGCAGATTAGACCCGTTTCAGGTCTGCGGCGCTTTTTTTTAAAAAGAATCCTTTTCCCTGTCCTTGACTACTTCCTCTTTATTGGAAAAGAGAATAAGGCATTTTACAAAATGTATGGCATACCGGAAAGCCGCCTCGTTTTTGCGCCTTATTCCGTTGACAATCAGCGCTTTTTGGCCGCTTTTAAAACACTTCATCCCAAACGGGAAGAATTGAAAAGGGAATTGAATCTGCCCTTAGACAAACGGATCGTTCTGTTTTCCGGCAAATACATCGACAAGAAGCGCCCCCTGGATCTGCTCCGGGCTTTTGCAAAATGCCGGCTGGGACACTTGGCCTGCTTAGTCTTTATGGGCGACGGAGCATTGCGGAGCGAAATGGAACAATACATTCAGAAACAGGGACTGGGGAGCGTCATTCTCACGGGTTTTGTCAATCAGTCCAATGTGGCGGAGTACTATGCAGCAGCGGATATTTTTGTCATGTGCTCGCAGGAAGGCGAGACCTGGGGGCTTTCCGCCAACGAGGCCATGAACTTCCGCCTGCCCCTGGTGCTTTCTGATTTGACCGGCTCTTCAGCCGACCTCGTCGCCCCGAATGAAAACGGCTGGGTTTTTAAAACAGGCGATGTAGATGCGCTGGCGGAAAGATTAGATGCGTTGCTCGCATTGCCGGCAGAGGCGCTTGCCCGGATGGGCGAGGTTTCGCAAAAACGGGTGCAGCAATATAGTTTTCAAAAAATTATCGAGGGACTGGAGACCATCGGAGCCAGAAGCTTTTTATGAAAATCCTCATTGTCGGACAATTCAAATCCTGGGCCTTAGAGCATCATTATGTGCGATATCTTTCCCGCTATGCTCAGGTGGAAATCTATCCGGCAGAGGAGGTCTTTGACGATTTCTACCACCGCTCGGTTTTTAATAAAATCCGCTTTCGGCTCGGATGGGCGAGTATTGAGCAAAAAATTGGCAGAGAACTGATAGCCAGGGCGGAGACTTACCACCCCGACGCCATCCTGATTTTCAAGGGCATGCGCATCCGGCCTGCCGTCCTGGAAAAATTAAAGACAAAGGGCTTTTTCCTTGCCAATTACAATCCCGATCATCCCTTCCTGTTTTCCAGCAGGGGAAGCGGCAACGAAAATGTATCCCAATCCATTGGCTTGTACGATTTGCACTTTTGCTATAGTAGAGATGTGCAGCGACACATAGAGCGCAAGTATGCCATTCCGACAGCCTTTCTTCCTTTTGGCTATGAGTTGTCGGAGGCCGTTTTTCAGAAAGCGGCGCAGTCGCCTGAAATTCTGCGCGCCTGTTTTATCGGCAATCCCGACGCCATTCGGGTAAAGTATCTAAAAACGCTGGTAGAAAATGCCGTTCCACTCGACGTTTACGGACATGGCTGGGCAAAGCATTTGCCAGGCTCCCCTGGCCTCCAGATTCAAGATGCCATTTATGGAGAACAATTTTGGAAAAAAATGCGGGCGTACAGGGTACAAATCAATGTTTTCAGGCCGCACAATGAAGGCTCGCACAATATGCGCAGTTTCGAAATTCCTGCCGTTGGAGGCGTCATGCTGGCGCCTGACAGCCCTGAGCACCGGGCGTTTTTTGAGGCGGGAAAAGAAGTCTTTTTGTATTCCGGCGAAGCGGAACTGACCGACCTGGCAAAGAAGATACTGTCCTTCTCCGATGAGCAGACGCTTGCTGTGCGCAATGCAGCCCGGGAGAAATCTCAAAATGCCGGTTACAGCTATGAACGACGGGTCTTACAAGTTGCAGAGGTTTTGGAAAAGGCGCTGATCGCTCGCAG
>CAZXQI010000009.1:0-50093 GCA_964643005.1 uncultured Saprospiraceae bacterium
GGCTTCATAGCCCTGGTTGTAGAGAGCGAGCCACTTCTGAGTGCCGATTTTCTGTTTCCAGTCGCCGGCAGCGGTTGCATAAGCTACGTCAGGGCGGGCGAGATAGGCGTCAATTTCAGCAGAAGGTACATTCCAGTATTCCATGCATCTACGGATTCCATTCTCATAGTGCTCAGCAGCAGTTCCACCGACACTAATATTCCTCTCAACAGCTTCTGCCAACAGGAACTCAACCTCGGAAGCGCTGAAAATAGTCGCTTCAAAATCCGGCGCCGTCAACCTGTCATTAGGCTTGGAATAAGCGGCGTAGTTGTTGGAAGCGCCATAGATACCGCCGGAATAACCTCCGTTTGCATCCGTAGTGAAGTAGTAAGGAATGCGAGGATCTTCCAGGCCATTCATGAAGTCAACCAGGGTATTGGCGGCAACAAAGTCTTTACGACCGCTTTGAATGAGGTCAACCCAAAGCTGGTTGGTGTTAGGCGGTGAAGACAGGTAGAACAGATAGGAGTTGTCATCATTAGAGGTGATAACTTCATTATACACCTTAGAAATGATGGAAGATGCTTTGCCGGCGTCTGAATCTGCAATGACCATTGCTAAGCGCAACTGGAGGGAGCGGCCAAATTTTTTCCAGCCGCTCATGTCGCCGCCGTACATGATGTCGCTGCTGCCAAATCCATCAGCGCCGGTGTCAATTGAGTTCACGGCGTTGTCCAATCTATTCAACAAGTCGCTGTAAACCGTAGCGGCATCATCATAAGCAGGAGCTGAGTTGTCGATATCCAGCGCCTCTGAGTAAGGGATGTTGCCAAAGGTATTCACCAAAGTTGACCAGGTATAGACGTTCAAAATTTCAGCGCAGGCATTTTGGTTAGCCTTTACGTTTGCCGGGAAGAAAGCATCATTCTGATCGGGGATCAGTTTCTGGCTTTCATCTAAGCTTTTCAAAACATTCAGGTAGAGAGAGTTCCAGAAGTTCTGCGGAATATTCATGCTTGAGAGGTCGTAGTTGGCCTCGTCAATATAGGTTGTTTCCGTCCATTGTTGAGCAATCATCCGAAAGATGTTCAGGTTCACGTTGGTGTTAGTCATAGCATTGACTAAGCTACGCTGAGCAAACGTGAATAATGGCCCAGGCTCTACTTTCGAAGGATTTTTTTGATCCGTGTTCATGTCTCCAAAATCCTTGTCGCAGGAGACCAGTACCACGGACATCGTCAAAAGCAAAAACAATATTTTTTTCATACGAATAATAGATTTTATTAGAATTTAACATTGAGGTTGACACCGAAAACGCGTACTGATGGATAAGCTCCACCCTGATATCCTACTAAGTTTCCTGCGCTCATACCATCTTCCGGGTCGGCATCAGGAAGGTTTTTGTGGATGATCCAGAGGTTGCGGCCATAGACGCCCAGGCTCATGCCTTTAATAACGTCGGCGCCTGCAAACATGCTCTTCGGAAAATCATAAGTCAACGAAAGTTCACGCAGTTTTATATAGCTGCCATCATAAACGAACCCTGCGGCAGGAGTACGAGCGTAACCAAACAGACCGTAAACAGAAGCGTCTGCCCGAATGTCATTCGGAGAACCATCTGCTTTTACGCCATTCAAAACTACGCCTCCACCCTGGTCGAGCGGCAAACGAAGGTCGTTACCCAGGTCGTTTTTGCCATCTGTATCAGAAGGAAGACCTGTAGCCATTCCGTAGTAACGGTCAAGCGACCAGATATCGCCGCCTTGGCGAATGTCAATCAGGAATCCTAATGAAAGGCTCTTGAAGAAGGTGAACGTATTGTAAACACCTCCCGTCCAGTCAGGATTAACGTTTCCAATTATTTCGCTCGAAGTTGCAGAGAAGAGATAGCGTCCGGCTGCGTTCACCATTCTGTAGTTAGCGTCTCCTTCGTGGCCATCTGCATACACAAAGTTAGAACCGCGGATGGTGCCATAAGGCTCATTCAAAGCAGCGTTGATACTGACGCCGCCCTGGAAGGAACCTAATTGGAGGTTGTCGATACCGCCTAAGTCAAGCACTTTGTTGCGGTTGCGCGCCCAGTTCAGGTCAATATTCCATTTGAAGTTCGGTGAATTGACCAAACGCGCAAAGACTTGCAATTCAACGCCTTTGTTTTCAACATCTCCTGCGTTGATAAACTTGGAGGCGTAACCCGTAGCTCTGGAAATTGTAGCGGGAAGTATCTGGTCAATCGTATTCATCTTATACCAGGTAAAGTCAAAGCCTAATCTGTCTTTCAGGAAGCGCATTTCCAAGCCGGCTTCAAGGCTCTTAGTTTGCTCAGGCTTCAGATTAGCATTGTTCTTAGTGGTAGGAACGTTAACGATTGGAGCATCGCCAAATCCTGTGCCCTGAACGTAAACGTCGTTCACGCTGAGTGGAGGCGCTGTATTACCAACCTGTGCATAGTTCACGCGCAGTTTACCAAAGGTAAAGGCGTCGTTTTCAGCGACAAATCTCGAGAAGATGATTCCTAATGAAGCAGAAGGATAGTAGTAGATGTTGTTACCAGCCGGCAGGGAAGAAGCCTGGTCGCGGCGAATAGACAAGTCTAAGATTGCCCAGTTGTCATAGACAAAACCGGCGCTTGCAAAAACGCCATCCACTTCCAGTTCAGTTTGTGTTTCAACCGGCGCCTGAAGTGGGTTTTTAGTATTAGACAATGAGTAAAGTCTTGGCAAAATCAGACCGCCATTGGTAACTGCGTTGATAGAAGAAATAGCAGTTTTGCGGATGTTGGTACCCAACAAAGCATTGAATTTCAGGTTGTCAGCTATTCTCAACTGGCTGATTTGACCCATCAGGTCGTAGTTAAGTTCCTGGAAATTCCGGTTGAAGCGGGCATATTCAGCAGGATCCACACTTCCGACAGCGATACGGGTTTCCTGCAATTCAGCATACTGGTCTAAAGATGCTCTTCCAGTAATGCTAAACCAGTCGTTCACGCTATAAGTAGCGCCTAAGTAACCTAAGTAACGATTACGGTGGTCGTTCTCGTAGTTTTCAAAACGCTCCCAGTAAGGGTTGTTCCAATAAATCGGCACGAGATCATCCGGGTCGGCCCAGTTCCAGGTAACGTTCTGCTTCGTATCTTCATACGCTCTCTTTTGATCCAATACGTCAATATTGACCTGCCACCATTGGCGGAACATGGTCATCGGGTTTCTGGCGCCGTAGCCGGTACCATAGCGACCCAATCCATCTGTAGAAGTAAAGTTGATGGAAGAGAACACATTCAAACGGTCGGTCAGGTTGTAGCCTGCACCGAAGTTAACCATGTTTTTGGTGATGTTACTGGCTGGCAGCACACCGTCGTCATAGTTGTAAGTGTAACCTAATTTGAAATAACCTTTGTCATTCGAGCCATCAATAAAGATGCTGTTGCTGGTACCGACGGAGGTTTCAAAGAATGCGTCTGCCTGATTTTTTGCAGCTATCCACGGTGTAGGTTTGCCAAAGTTGGGTGAAGAAGGGTCAAAGGCATCCCATTGGTAAACCAACAGACTGGGATCGAACTTACCACCGTAGGAAGCGTCTTCACTGACGGGCATCACCAGGTCTTCAACGCCGTCTCCATTAATGTCGCGATACAGGAAGTACCCTGAGGGGTCTTCATAGTAGTTGCCATAACCGCCGCCGTATCTCTGCTGGTACTTAATAAAGGTGCTTTTGTCAATCTTACCAAAGTTGACGCCGGTATTCAGGCTAACGCCTAAGCCTTTGTCTTTCCTGCCTTTTTTGGTGGTAATCATGACCACGCCGTTAGCGGCGCGAGAGCCATAAAGAGCAGAAGCGGCAGCGCCTTTCAGTACAGTTACGGATTCAATGTCGTCAGAGTTGATGTCGTTGGCGGCATTTCCGTAGTCAAAGCCTTCACGACCCTGGCGCTGGAGGCTGGTGTTGGTGTTAGAGTTGTCAACGGGCACCCCGTCAATGACGAACATGGCCTGGTTGTCGCCGGTAAGAGACTTGCTACCCCGGAGCACGATGTTGGTCGAGCCGCCGAAGCTGTTGTTCTTCCTGATGTTCAGGCCGGCAACGCGTCCACTGAGGGTGTTTACCATGTTGGCGTTACGGCTTCCGGCAATATCATCGCCATCTACCTTTTGTGCAGAGTAAGGTAACTCGTTTTTGTAACGGGTGACGCCCAGGGCGGTTACCACTACCTCGTCTAATATCTCACCAGACCTGAGGGTGATATCCAGCACATTGGAAGCGCCTAACTCGGCTTCGCCTGTCTGATAGCCGGTATAGCTAAAAACCAGGGTGGTTGAACCTGCCGGTATCCGGACGGAATAATTTCCGTCTATGTCTGTAACCGTACCAACAGTAGTTCCCTTGACGAGTACGGTAGCACCAATGAGTGGCGAGCCATCATCTCCGGTAACCGTGCCCGTCACAGTACGCTGAGCAATCGTCAGGGCGACTGTACTCAGCATGAGGGCAAAGATTAATAAGAGTCTTTTCATACTGAAATTGTGATTTAGTGAAAGAAATAAAAAAACGTCTTACCCCATTACACTATTAAAGTGCAGCATGGTGCAAGACGTCTCTTGGAATAATCTGATAGTTTTTGTCATTAGAGCTGATTAGCAAGGCGTTTTGTCAGACGCCTCTTCTCACAGAGTTCTAAAATTTTATACTAAAATCGCTATTGGGAGCTATTCATTTCATTTTGACTTTGTACTTCCTGAGGTAGAGGCAGGCTTCTATACTCAGACTCTTTCCTATTCTGAAATTAAATTTTCCTGCCAGGACTTTTGGCAAAACCGTTAACAACAATTTAACGAAGAGCAACTCCCAAATGCGGCCTCAATGCTAAGGAATATTGGCAATAAAAAAGAATCTTTTTTAAAAATGTAGTTGAGTTAAAAACTCAGATTAAAAGGAATTTAGTCCTTCCTATCAAAGGTTTTTCTTCCTCAGCGGCAATTAAAGTCGCATCCTTAGTCATTGATTTTCAGGCAATAATCAAAGGCTCGGCAAGCTGAGTCGCAAAGTATATTTCCAAAAAAGTTACTTTTGCACCCGCCCGAAAAAATTGAGGCGCCAGGGCAAACTTTTTTCTATGAGCCTCCGTAAAAATTACTTTTGTCGCATAAACTTCATATCCCGAAATTATGATAAAAATAACATTGCCGGACGGCAGCGTCCGCGAATATCCCAAAGGTACTTCTGCAATGGAAGTAGCCAAATCCATCAGCGAAGGCTTAGCCAGGAATGTACTCTCCGCCAAAGTCAACGGCGAAGTATGGGACGCCGGTCGTCCTATCTATACAGACGCCGCCCTCCAACTGCTCACCTGGGATTCTAAGGAAGGAAAAAGCACTTTCTGGCACTCCTCGGCGCACCTCATGGCCGAAGCCCTCGAAGCGCTCTACCCAGGCATCAAGTTCGGAATAGGGCCGGCTGTAGAAAATGGATTTTATTACGACGTGGATCCCGGTGGTCGGCAGATTTCAAGTGAAGATTTTGGAAAAATTGAGCAAAAGATGCTCGAACTGGCTCGCCAGGGCAACGAATACCGCCGCCAGGAAGTGAGCAAAGCCGAGGCCATCAAATACTTTACTGAAAAAGGCGACGAGTACAAACTCGAACTCATCAGCGACCTGGAAGACGGCCACATCACTTTCTATCATCAGGGAAATTTCACCGACCTCTGCAAAGGCCCGCACATCCCCGATACCGGAAAAATTAAAGCCGTAAAACTCATGGCCATCGCCGGCGCCTATTGGCGGGGCGATGAAAAGCGCCAGCAGCTCACCCGGATTTACGGGATCACTTTCCCGAAGCAAAAAGAACTGACGGAATATTTAGAAATGTTGGAAGAGGCCAAAAAGCGGGATCACCGCAAACTCGGCCACGAACTGGAGCTGTTCATGTTCTCCGAAAAAGTCGGCATGGGACTGCCCATCTGGCTGCCCAAAGGCACGGCGCTGCGCAGTCGCCTCGAAAACTTCCTCAAGGAAGAACAAATCAAACGGGGCTACCTTCCCGTCATCACCCCTCATTTGGGTAAAAAGGAATTGTACGTGACGAGCGGGCACTACGAAAAATATGGCAAGGACAGTTTCCAGCCCATCCACACGCCGAAGGAAGGGGAAGAATTCCTGCTCAAGCCGATGAACTGCCCGCACCACTGTGAAATTTTTGGATACAAGCCCCGCTCCTACAGAGAACTGCCCCTGCGCATCGCCGAGTTCGGCACGGTATATCGCTACGAGCAGAGCGGCGAATTGCACGGCCTGACTCGCGTGAGAGGATTCACTCAGGACGACGCCCACATCTTTTGTACACCCGACCAGCTAAAGGAGGAATTTCTCGGCGTGCTCGACCTGACCAGAATGGTTTTGAAAAAATTAGGCTTCGACACCTACACCGCTCAGATTTCCCTGCGCGACCCCAACAACAGAGAAAAGTATATCGGCAGCGATGAAAATTGGCAAAAAGCTGAACAGGCCATCATAGACGCTGCGGCAGAAGCCGGCCTGGAGACGGTGACAGAACTGGGCGAAGCGGCGTTTTACGGCCCTAAACTCGACTTCATGGTGAAAGACGCGCTGGGTCGCTCCTGGCAGCTCGGCACTATCCAGGTGGATTACAACCTGCCGGAACGCTTTGGATTGGAGTACATCGGTTCGGACAACCTGCCGCACCGTCCTGTCATGATTCACCGCGCGCCCTTTGGCTCTATGGAGCGGTTCATCGGCGTGCTGACTGAACATTGCGCCGGAAAATTCCCGCTGTGGCTGACTCCCGACCAGTACGTCCTCCTGCCCATCAGCGACAAATACCTCGACTATGCCAAAGAGGTGCAGGCCAAATTAGCGCTGCACGACATCCGCGGTTTCATTGACGAGCGCACCGAAAGTATTGGCCGGAAAATCCGCGACAATGAGCTGAAGAAAATTCCCTACCTCCTCATCGTGGGCGAGAAGGAATTAGAGAGCGGCTCAGTCGGCGTCCGCAAACAGGGCGAAGGCGATATCGGCTCAAAATCCACTGAAGACTTCGCGCAATGGTTTAAGCAACTGCTTTGATGGAAAAATAATTTGCTGAGAGCCTGCCATCCGGCCTTTCCATCTTTCCCATTTTAAAAGGATGCGTCCGTTTGGCTTTAAACTGAACGGGCGCATCCTTTTGGCGCTCCCCCCCCTGAGCCGGCAGTCGTTGAGCGAGGAATTACGCATTTTCATTCCTTCTTCCTTATAAATACTGCCGCAGGTTTCTATTGGAATACTTCCCCCAGATTTAAAATCCAGGGAAACTAAACGCCTGTTAGAATTTTTTAAAAAAAAAACCGGATAAACGGGAGGAGGGATATTTAAAACCGAAAGAATTAAAAAAGCAGGCGCCGGCATCTTAGTTTTGCCCCTTTGCTCAACCAAATAGAATTTGTCCATGCTGGAACTACTTGACCAATACAAAGAGAAAAAACCTGAAATCGTATTCGAATGGAACGACCCGGAAACTAACGCCAAAGGCTGGGTTGTCATCAACTCTTTGCGCAATGGCGCCGCCGGAGGCGGAACGAGAATGAGAAAAGGACTGACCAAAGAAGAAGTCGTCTCCTTAGCTAAAACCATGGAAATCAAATTCTCCGTCGCGGGGCCACCCATCGGAGGCGCTAAATCCGGTATTGACTTTGACCCCCGCGATCCCCGCCGGAATGATGTTCTACAGCGCTGGTTCCAGGCCGTTATTCCTCTTTTGAAAAATTATTACGGAACCGGCGGCGACCTCAATGTGGACGAACTAAAGGACGTCATCCCGATCACGGAAGCGCTGGGTCTCTGGCATCCGCAGGAAGGCGTTGTCAACGGTCACTTTACCGACATCAACCAGGGGCAAAAAATCAAGATTCTCGGTCAGTTGCGGCATGGCTGCGCCAAAATAATCGAAGACGACGCCTACGTGCCGGTTTGCCCCATCCACTATGCCGTCGCCGATATGGTCACCGGTTTTGGCGTCGCTCAGTCCGTCCTGCATTTTTATGATCTTTTTAATAAATCAGACCTACAGGGTAGGACGGCCATCATTCAGGGCTGGGGAAATGTGGCCTCTGCCGCCGCCTACTACCTGGCGCAGGACGGCGTAAAGATCATCGGCATCATAGACAAAAACGGCGGACTGCTGCGACCGGACGGCATGGGATTAAAAGAAGTGAAGTCTCTTTTTATCAAAAAAGAGCACAATACATTGGTCGCCCCGGGAATGGTTTCTTTTGAAGAGGCCAACGAAAAGATATGGAACTTAGGCGCCGATATTTTTATACCCGGAGCCGCTTCCAAATTAGTTTCCCGGCAGCAGATTGATCAACTCATCGCCGGAGGAATCGAAGTCATCGCCTGCGGCGCCAACGTTCCCTTTGTGGACGACGGAGTTTTCTTCGGGCCTACGGCGGGCTTCGCCGATCAGCATTTCAGTCTGATTCCCGATTTTATTTCAAACTGTGGCATGGCGAGAGTCTTTGCCTACCTGATGCAACCCGATGCAGTGTTGACAGACGAGGCCATCTTCAACGACGTATCCGCTACCATCAGAAAGGCATTGGAGGAAGTTTACGCAGCCAGTTCAAAAACAACCGGCGTTTCTGCCGCCGCTCTTGAAATAGCCCTGAAGAAGCTAATGAAACCCAGGTTGGAAATGGCCGTATAATCAGCCAAGTTCCATGCCCTGCTAAAAAGCTGCAATAAATACCTAATAAATATCTTCTCATACATACAGCTATCTCCTGATAATCAGCGATAAAGGCATCATATTTGAAACTCCTTAGAACGTAAATTCAACAAGTTCCCAATTGTTCATCTAAATGGCCAAACTGCTATTCGCTGCAGTTTGGCCATTAATGCAAGTCTTAACCCCCCGGCAACCAAGACGGTTTTCAACTTCTACCACCCAACAACTGACGCCCAATGATTTGTTCTAAGAAATTCTCGTTTGCCGCTTTAGTCTTTGCAGGGCTACTAGTTTTCCCTTGCTTAGTATCAGGTCAAAATGATACGGAGGTTCCCATTGCCCGGCCAACGCCGGCTCACATGTGGGAATTTGGCATCCACGGCGGCGGCGCCCTCGGATTTGGAGATATTGATTTCCAACCTAACTGGGGAGCGGGCTTCCACATTCGAAAAGCATTCGATTACGTCTTCTCTCTTCGCGGTGAAGGATTGTATAGCGTTCTAAAATTTTCAGACAACCAGGACGGTACCGCTGAAACAACTGTCATGTCTGGTTCCCTTCAGATGCTGGTTTCATTTAACAACCTGATCTGGAGCGAAAATCCCAGAAGGAAGGTCAACCTATATGGCTTAGTCGGAGGAGGCGTCACCCGATTCGAGGTAGAAGCAAAAAAGATTTTGCTTCCCTACCTTTCATCGCGCGATCCTATAACTCAGACCCATGCAGATTTTGGCTTTGGCATCGGCTTTCGGATAGCTAAACGATTGAATCTGGGCTTAGAAACAAAGCAACTCATATTGTTCGGAAGCGATGCCGACCTACTCGACGGGGTTATTCGCAGAGAGCGCGACGTGCTTTCTTATTCAAGTATTCGCCTAAATTTCAACATTGGAAATAAGGAAAAGCGGGTGGAGCCTCTGTATTGGGTAAACCCCATGGAAAACATTATGCAGGATATTACCGAGTTGAAACAGCGGCCTGTCTTTGACCCCACAGATACGGATGGAGACGGCGTCATTGATATGCTCGACCAGGATAATTCTACCCCACCGGGCGTGCCGGTTGACACCCGCGGCGTGGCTTTGGACAGCGACGGCGACGGCATCCCTGATTACATGGACGACGAGCCATACATCCCCGCCGGCAGGAAATACGTGACAGAGGAAGAAATCTCTGCCATTACCGGCAACCAGGTCAAAAACATCGTTTCGGAGGAATTAGACAAAAGAAAGGGGGGAGATGAACTGGCAAACTGGTTCCTGCCCAATGTCCACTTCAATATCGACAGCGACAAAGTCCGATACGCCGACTATGGCAACCTCTCCAGCATTGCGCGCGTCATGCTCGCTCACCCCAATCTAAGGGTAGTCGTCACGGGCTTTACCGATAAGACGGCCTCTGCCAACTACAACCTTCGGCTGTCGTTCCGCAGAGCCAACAGCGCCATCCAACATCTGGTGAACATTCACGGCATTCCGCGCCATCGCCTGATTTTAAACTACAATGGAGAAGACTTTCCGCTGGTGCCTTCCATGGGCAGCAGTCTGATGAATCGAAGAGTTGAATTCCGGGTGGCAGAGAAATCAGACCAGGAAATGCCGTCGCCCTGAGAATAGTTCAGTAGAGATTTGATACCGCTGCGGATGCACGAATGAGACGACCTGCGCCCACTCGCGCATTCGCGGCATCTTTCTTACAAAAAACCATTCTCGTAACTATTCGGGCAATGTGATTTTCCCGCAGGGGAGTTTCCGTAGATTTTCTTTAGAAGGGAAATTTTTATTAACTACTACTGTATCGCTGTCTTTATTTTCCCTCAATACTGGCCTGTTGAAATCAACACCAGGGTACAGGCTTCTACCACTTCAATACCTGCCTTTTTGGCCAGCGCCATGAATTTGGGGTTCTCGGTTCCGGGATTAAAAATCAACCGCTTAGGCTTTAGGCCGAGCACATAGTCGTAAAATTCTTCCTGTCTGGTCGGATTGAGGTATAGCGTAACCGTGTCAATTCCCTCCAGTTCCGGTTTCCCACTTTGAATGGCGACGCCTTCAATTTCACCATCTCTAAGCCCCAGAGCGACTACTTCATACCCGTGTTTTTTCAATTGAACGACGGCTTTGTGCGCATACCGTTCGGGTTTGGGAGAGGCGCCTATCACGAGTGTTTTTTTCATAAAAATAATTTTTTAAAAAATTCATTCTTCCTGCTCTGTGGCTTGCCAAAAAGAAAAGCCCAGGAGCATCTTGAATAACACTCTTGGGCTTTTTCAGTTTCTATGACAAAGCCATCAAACTAAGAGGCGCATAGGTTCTTCCAAAATTCCCTTTAGGGTTTGCAAAAACTCAGAGCCGATAGCTCCATCCACAGCGCGGTGGTCGCAGGAAAGCGTAATCTTCATCATGTTGCCTACGACGATTTCGCCTTCTTTTACGATGGGCTTCTGAATGATAGCCCCGACGGCGAGCAGGCAGGCGTCTGGCGGATTGATGATGCCGGTAAACTCTTCGATGCCATACATGCCCAGGTTGGAAATGGTAAAGGTGTTGCCGGTCATTTCCTCCGGCTGCAATTTCCGGTTGCGGCCTTTCTCGGCAAAAACCTTCACTTCGTAATTGATTTGCGAGAGCGATTTCATGTCGGCATGGCGCACAACGGGGACGAGTAGCCCCTCTTCCACAGCCACTGCCACGCCGATATTGATATTTCTGTTAAACCTGATTTTATCGCCCAACCAGGAGGAGTTGACAGCCGGATGCCTGCGCAATGCCACAGCTACCGCTTTGATAACCAGGTCGTTGAAAGAGATTTTTGTCGGCGCTGCAAACTCGTTCAGCCTTTTGCGCAATTCTACGGCGCTATCCATGTTGATTTCCATGGTCAGGTAGAAATGCGGCGAAGAGAACTTGCTATCGCTCAGTCTGCGTGCAATGGTTTTGCGCATCTGGCTGAGCGGTCTGTCTTCGTAGGCGTCTTCAGCGTCAATAGCAAAAGTTGGAATAATTGGCTCAGGCGCTTCGGGAACCGTAGCCGGAACGGGCGCCGTCGTCTCTGTTCTTTTTTCCAAAAATGCCTCTACATCTCTTTTGATAATGCGCCGGCCATCGCCGGAGCCTGGAACGGCTGCAATGTCAATGCCCGCCTGTTTAGCGATGCTCTTAGCAAGCGGCGATGCTTTGGTGCGGCTCTCGCTCGCCTCGGCTTCCGGTGTAGCCGGCGTCTGGGTAGCGACAGGTTCGGGCTGAACAGGCGCCGGAGCGGCCTTTTCTTCTTTGGCGGCTCCGTCTTCGGCAGCCATCGCCGCTTTCCAGTCCTCGCCGGCTTTGCCGATGACAGCAATGATTCCTTCAACGGGAACGGCGCCTTCCTTAATGGCAATGTGCAGCAGTACTCCCTCGTAAAGGCTCTCAAAATCCATCGTCGCCTTGTCAGTTTCAATTTCAGCCAGCAAATCGCCAGGCTGTACTTTGTCGCCTTCCTTTTTGTGCCATGCTATTATGTTGCCCTCTTCCATCGTGTCGCTCATGCGGGGCATGCGTATTACTTCTGCCATTTTTTATAAAATTATTTTAGGTATTGGTAGTATTTATTGTCAAGGCTCGTTCTGCTCAACTAAAATCGAACAGCAGGTAACGAGGCATAACTTCGCAAAAATGCAATAATTTCGCTTTTTTTAAGAAATGACTGCAAACGTACCCTGAATTTCTTTGTCAGGGCATGCAAATTTAAATAAGTCGGGCAAAGTTGGGCAGATTGGTTTTAAAATCGGGTCTCCAGAAAGTTGGTCGGCCTGAAAAAAGCTCAGTTGTTTCCTTGTGAAACGGCTCTGAATAAAGCCCGAAATCCTATTTTCAAAATGAATTTTTCATCAAAATTAATAGAACAGGCCGTGGAAGCCTTCGCCGGCTTACCCGGCATCGGCAAAAAAACAGCGCTGCGCCTTACCCTGCACCTCATCAAACAGGAGGCGGAAAAGTCGGAGCAGTTTGCTGAAGCAGTGCTCAATATGCGGCGCAAGATTCAGCACTGTAGCATCTGCCACAACCTGAGCGACGACCCCGTCTGCAACATCTGCGCCGACCGGCGGCGGGATCGCTCTTTAGTCTGCGTCGTGGAAAGCATTCGCGACGTCATGGCCATCGAAGACACCGGACAGTACAGGGGGCTTTACCACGTGCTCGGCGGCCTCATCAATCCTTTAGAGGGAATAGGTCCCGGCGAACTGACCATAGATTCTCTGCTACAACGCGTCGCCGAATCTGAAATCAAAGAAATCATCCTCGCCATTTCTCCTACCATCGAAGGGGATACCACCATGTTTTACATTACTAAAAAGCTGAAAGAAAGCGGTGTGAACGTGAGCTCTATTGCGCGAGGAGTGAGCTTCGGCGGGGAGTTGGAATACGCCGATGAACTGACTTTGGGACGTTCGATTGTGGCGCGGGTTCCGTATCGCCTGTCGAATGACTAAAAGCGCTACTGCCTTTTGCGCATCTCAGACTCTGCTATGCACTTTAAAAATCTCATTTTTATAAAATCCGGCTAAGCGCTTCCATGCAACTATCCGTCGTCATTGTCAATTTCAACGTACAGTATTTTCTGGAGCAATGTCTGCTGTCGGTGGAAAAGGCGTCAATGGGCTTAGAAGTAGAGGTTTTTGTAGTGGACAACAATTCCGTGGACGGCTCTGTGGCGATGGTGCAGGAGAAGTTTCCGAAGGCAAAGCTCATCGCCAACCATCAAAACCTCGGATTCTCGACCGCCAACAACCAGGCCATTCGGCAATCCACGGGGGACTATGTTTTGTTGCTCAACCCCGATACGGTAGTCCGGGAAGACAGCTTCCATAAAATCCTGCAGTTCATGGAGGCTCGCCCGCAGGCCGGCGGCCTCGGCGTGAAAATGATTGACGGCAGCGGCAGGTTTTTGCCGGAGAGCAAACGGGGCTTCCCCTCTCCTTTTGTGGCCTTCAGCAAGACCTTCGGGCTGTCTGCGCTTTTTCCAAAATCAAAAATCTTTAACCACTACCACCTCGGCTATCTCAGTCCCGACGAGACGCACGAGGTGGACGTGCTTGCCGGCGCCTTCATGCTGCTGCGCCGCTCTGTATTAGACGAGATCGGCCTGCTCGACGAAGCCTTTTTCATGTACGGCGAAGACATAGACCTGAGCTATCGCATCGTGCAGGCGAAATACAAGAATTACTACTTCGCCGATACCACTATCATACATTATAAAGGAGAGAGCACTAAAAAAGGGAGCCTCAACTACGTCCGCACTTTTTACAACGCCATGATCATTTTTGCCCGCAAGCACTTTACGGGGCGGCAGGCGCACCTGTACATCGCCATGATCTACGGCGCCATTTATCTGCGGGCAGGGTTAACGCTGGCCTCCAATACCCTTAAAAAAATTGCCCTTCCTCTTCTCGACGCAGCTCTGCTTTTTGGCGGCCTCTTCGGCCTGAAGTATTTCTGGGCGCGCTATTACTACCACGACATCGCCTACTACGACCCCAAATTCGTCTGGTTCAACATTCCGCTTTACGTCCTCGTATGGCTCGGATCGGTTTACTTCACCGGCGGCTACGACGAGCGCTACAACCTCCGGCGCTTAGTGCGAGGCTTAGTCATTGGCACGCTCGTATTATCAGCTATCTACGGATACCTTCCGCTCGAACTGCGACCCAGTCGCGCCATCGTATTGCTGGGAGCGGTATGGGCGGTATGTAGCTTAGCAGGATTGCGGACGCTCATCCACCTCTTGCGCACGGGCAACTTAGCGGTCGGGCGCTCCAGACCGGAAAACCTCGTCATCGTCGGCTCCGAAGCAGAGAGCGAACGGGTGCGCAGCCTGCTGGGTCAGGCCGGCGTGCAAAAAAACTTCATCGGAACTGTCAGCCCGGATGCGGACGACACAGCGGTAAAGCCCTCTGATTCCAGTTTCAAAAAATCAACCATTGCGCCGCTGAATCGCTTAGAAGAAATGGTGCAGATTTTCAAAGTAGATGAACTCATTTTCTGCTCTAGCGACGTGAGTTCGGAAGAAATCATGCAGTGGATGACCCGCCTCGGCTCCGGCATTGCCTATAAGATTGTCCCCAAAGAGAGCCTCAGCGTTATAGGAAGCAGCTCTAAGGATACGGCGGGCGAATTGTACACGATTGAAATCCGCTTCAACATTGCCACTCCCATGAGCAGGCGAAATAAGCGCCTTTTCGACTTATTGGCTGTCACGACTTTCGCCCTGTTTGCCTTACCCCTTTTATTTTTTGTAAAAAAGAAAAAAGGGTTTTTAAAAAATATTATTCAGGTATTTTTTGGCAAAAAAACCTGGGTAGGCTATGCCGGTTCAAACACGGATGTTTCTCAGGTTGAACCACCAAACCTTCCTTCTATTCGACCTGGCGTCCTCAGCCTGCGCGACGGCCAGCCTAAGCGACAACTCGACGGGCCAACCATCCGTCGGCTAAATTTTCTCTACGCTAAAGATTATGAAATTCATCACGACCTAAGGATTATTTGGAAGAGTCTTCGGAAGTTAGGCAATTGAAAGGAAGGGAAAATGGACGCTACACTTCTCTGTTCCATTTTTTAAGAGGAGTTTATGAGTATCAGTAAGTTAGATAGACTTTAATTATCTAAACCGAGGTTTCTCTATAAAATTAGCGCCTGACGAGCCGCATATTAGTAATAACGAAAAGCGCTCGCTATAAAAGGGCAAGACTAATTGGTCAGGCTCAGCATAGCATCTGGAGCGTGGTGTTGAAAAAAGGATAAAATACAGCAGAGAAGAAAGACCAGAAGAGCGATAGTTTCATCAAGTCCAGAACATTGGGTTTTCGATTTCATAAGGTGGTTTTTTAGCTTTTAAAAAATATTTAGTTCTACACTGTTAAATCGGTCAGGAAGAAATTGGGATGGTAGGTGTCATTTGCAGGGCGCCGCCGGCGAAAAAAACGAGTAAAATCAACTCTAAGCGGCATTACAATGAAGGGCGAATTTAGCCATAAAAATATATTTCCCAAAGCATGGTGTCTTTTTTTATTATTTGTCGAAAATTTTTGCATGAATAAGCCTACAATAGCGCATATCATCGCCGCCTACTCTTCCATTCTCAGGATTAGTTTTCACAAAAAAAGTCAGAGGTTTTTACAAAAAAAGCGGGCAAAAATCAGGGCGCCAGAAAGGCTCCTTTGACTTTTGCCCGCTTTGAAGAGGGATGGCTGAATCTCCTTTGCGTCGCCTAATCGGTTTTAAATCAACGCACCGGCGCCTTTAGCGATTTGTAGTATTCTTCCACCAAGGTTTTGTAGTACGGCTTCAGGGATGGGTTCACCGTTCTGAACATTTCAATTTCCGCCTCCCGCTTCTTGATATATTCCTCTAAGGATGGCGGCATTTTGCGTTCCTTTTCTTTGGCAGTTTCCGCTTTTCGCTTTTCGTCAAATTCTCGCTGGCGCTCAGCCTTTTCATGTTCGAGCAGGCGGGTGAGGATATCCTGCTGCCGTTTGATCATGCTATTTGTAAGGTGCTTGTTGACTAATTCCGTTTCGATCTTATTCATCTGGTCCATGATTTCTTCCAACTCTTTACCGCCCAAGCCCTGGCTCTGCATCTGTTTTTGCTTTTCTTTCAGGGCTTTGCGCAGCGCCGCCTGGCGAGCCGCCATTTGGGCAAACTCCTTGCTGCCGGGGCTTCCGCCTCCCTCCTGCATTCCCTGCCGCATCTTCTCCATGCCTTCGTTCAATTCTTTTTGGCCGTCGGAAATTTTATCCTGGGGGACGTTTCCATCACTGCCGCCGCTGCCGCCGGGGTTATTGCACATCTGTGCTCCAGGCATCATGCTGGACATTTGCATTTGCATCTGCTCCATGACTTCGCTGAGCATCAGAGCCAGGTCGTTGAGGTTTTTCATTGCCCTGTGCTGCTGTTCTGTCGCCTGCGGTTTCATGCGTTCTTCGAGATTGTAAAGCCCCTTGCGCATATTGTCTTTTATTTCGCCCACTTTGTCAGTGATGAAGCCCTCCATCTGAATGACCCGCTTGGCTAAGGCGTAGAGACTGTCTTCTACCACTTTGAAATCGTCTTGGATTTTTTTCTGTTCCTGCGTCAGGCCGACATAGCGGGGCGTATTGACTTGCACCGGCTGAACCTCGTTCATCAGGTTTTCCTGGTCGAATGACAGGGTGACGATGTTTTCCAGCAGTTGCCGCAAGGCTTTTAAATCCATGTCCAACTGCTGCATTTGCTGAGCCTGCATGGAGGCGGACATACCTCCGGCCATGTCCTGCATTTTTTTGGCGGCGCTCTTCTGCTTGCGGCTGGCCTTCTGGTTCTGATTTTCCTGAATATTCTGCTGGCTGTCGTTCAAATCCTTTTTAATGCTTTCCCGCTCCTCTTTCTTACTGTCAAAGTTTTTCTTGTTCTGCATCTGGTTATTCTTCTTCTTCAAATCATCCATCTTCTTCTCGATATCTTCAAACTTCTTGTTGATATCCTCCTGCTTTTGACTCAGTTCATCCTGCTTTTCCTTTTGCTCCTCCGCCGACTGGTTCTGGCTATTCTCATCTGCCTGCTTCGTTTCTTCACTGAGTTTCTCCTGTTGTTCGGCCAGGTCGTTTAGTTTTTCAAGCGTCTGCTGCATGTCGTATTCAAACTCAAGCTGTTTAAAAAGTTCGAGCATTCGATCCAGTTCTCTCTGCATTTGCTCGTCGTTGGATTGCATGTTTTCCATCATCTCTAAAGCCTGATCCTTCTGCAATTCCTGGAGCAATTCTTCTATTTTTTTCATCAAATCTTGCATCTCCTGGTTCATTACCTGATCCATCAGGTCATTCAGTTGCTCTTGTTTTTCCTGTAGGTTGTCATCCGGTTTGGCAAACTCCTCTTGGTTTTTCATATTTTCCTCGTAAGTCTTTTGAGTCTCCTGGATTTGTTTTTCCAATTCTTTTTGGCGGTCGAGCAGTTTTTCTAATTCCTTGCGAGTCTGCCAGTCCATATCTTTTTGCTGGAGCACTTTGTCCCGCAACTTTTTCATGTCTTCCTGGATTTTCTTGCTCTCCTGGAGAGACTTCATCAACTTGTCTTTGATATTCTGGCTGTTTTCTTCCTGCTTTTTTTCAAGCTCCTGTACGGTCGGCATGGAATAAACCATGAGCGTGGTGCGGGAAGATTTGCTGCCGTTCACGGCGTCGTTGTCAAACACTTCGAAGTAATAAATCGCCTCGTCGCCCGGCTGCAGACCCAGTTCATTCAAATCCCAGACATGGTTGTACTGGATGCTTTTCCCATCGGGCTTGTTGAGCTTCAGGGTTTGCAGTTCCCCTTCGCGGCCGTTGCGCTTGATGCGATAGTTGAAGGTCAGGCTATGCAGGCCGTAGTCGTCGGAGGCTTCGCCTACAAAATAGAGCAGCTTAGTATTGGTGCTGTCCTGAAATTTTTCCGCTTTGACGACGGGGTACAGGTCGGGTACTACCGTAATGGAATAGGTGACAGAATCGGCGTTTGGCAGAGCCTCGTTGGAGATATAGAGTCGGTAAATTTCATCCTTCATCGCCTTTTTCTTATAGGTAAAAAGAAGGTCGGAAAGGCGCTTTACTTCCGTCGTTTCATCAGCGTCGCCGAAGCGCATGGCGATGCTGTTCGTGTTTTCAGCATTGAAAACCCAGTCAATATCAGTGCCCGCCGGTACGACGAGGTCGCCGATGCTTTTCAGCGATTCATCTTTCCTGCCCGTGTAAGCCGGGTAATCCAACTTGACGTCGAAGCCCTTGACAAAGGGCTTTTTCAAAACTCCCAGCGTGTATTCTTTCGACTCAATGCCGCTGGAAAATAATCTGAAATCCGTATCCTTCGCCACATTGCTGAAGCGGTAGCTGAAGACGCCGGCGTCTTCTTTCGTCAGGCGGTATTGGATATTGTCCACGTTGATAAATACTTCGTTGGGCATCGCCTCTCCCTCCACTTTGACTGTGAGGGGATACTCGCCATACTGCACGACTTTCAAATCGCTCTCCTCCACGATGAAGCGGAAAGGCGCCGGCTTTTCAAATTCTTTGTTGTACTTGAGCAAACGTCCGGTGCTGTCGGTGATCAGGCTTGGAGCAGCAAAGAGCAGTACGATGAGCAGCAGCAGGGGCGGCAGGGTGTATTTCAGGTATTTCTTGTTCTGCGACAGGTCAATGGCTCGCTGGAAAGGCACAGGCCTGACTTCCTCCGATTTTTGATTGATGCTGGCCAAAATCAAATCGCGGCTCACGGCGTTGTCGGTCTGGCTGCTCAACTGGAGAATATTCAGCAGCTTATCTTTTACATCGGAAAAATGATCGCCAATGATGCGAGCCGCCTGTTCGTGAGAAATGACCTTCCCCAGTCGGAAATAGCGCAACAGGGGAATAATTACCCAGCCCGCCAGAGCCGCCGCCGAAATGCCGACAAAGGAGAAAAACAAAGTTTCCCGAATAGCCGGTTTAAAATAGAAGTGGTACTCCAAAAAATTCAGGCTCAGAAACAACAGCAGCATGAGCGCCAGGCTGTAAAGACTGCCCCTGATGATTTGATTGACATAGAACTTCCGAATAAACTGGTCGAGCTTCTGAATGAGTAGCTGGTAATTATCCTGATAAGACATGGGTCTAATTTTTTTCTTTTTTTAAAAAACTAATGAACCGTTTCTTTTAGCGCAAAATCCCTTCCACACCCCTCGTCGGCAAAAGTTTCCAAAACTAAATGAAAATTAGTGTTTGTCAAACGCCGCGATACCGGGCATAGTTGCGAAAAGCTTAAATTTGACATTTTGCATTTTTAAAACTGTCGGCTCCGCTCTAAGGCGGCTCCATCCCAATGTCAAAGCCTTAGAGTTCGGCGGATTGGATACTTTTGCGCCGCCAAAGCAAAATGTAGAACGCAATTTTTTCAAAAAAATCTCTCA
This sequence comes from uncultured Saprospiraceae bacterium, assembly GCA_964643005.1. GTDB lineage: Bacteria > Bacteroidota > Bacteroidia > Chitinophagales > Saprospiraceae > UBA6168. Next base: position 19,636 of record CAZXQI010000009.1, read on the forward strand.
CACTTTAATTATTAGCTTATCTCGCTGAGTTTTTCAAAAGATTTTTTAAAAAATCTTTTGAATCAAAGGAAGGGAATAAACTCTTGCGCCTTCCCCGCGCCTCCGGTATCTACCGCAGCAAAAAAGGATAAAGATGAAAAAGACAGACGAAAAAGCAGGGCCGTACATTCCGAAGGCGTCGGGCAGAAAGGTGATTGCTGTGGACATGGACGAGGTCATCGCCGACGTGATTCCAAAATTCCTCGACCGCTACGAGCAGGATTTCGGCGTTCGACTGAAGAAGGAGCAGTACTGGGGCAGAAAGATTTATCAACTTCCAAATGCGGCGCACATCCGGGGTTACCTGCACGAAAAGGGCTTTTTCGCCGACCTGCCGGTCATGGAGGGAAGCCAGGATGTGCTCAGATGGTTGTCCGGGTATTACGAACTATTCGCTGTGACGGCGGCCACGGAATTCCGCAATTCACTAGAGGACAAATTCGACTGGTTAGAGCGCCATTTCCCGTTCATCGGCTGGCGCAGGTTAGTGCTCTGCGGCGATAAATCCATCATCAAGGCCGACTACATGATAGACGATCACGTGTTTAACATCGAGCGTTTTGAAGGCAAAGGTCTGCTGTACACCGCCTCGCACAACTTAGAAGAGCGCCGCTTCGTCCGGGTGAATAACTGGGCGGAGATAAGAGCCTTTTTTGAAATGGAAATAAAAAAGTCGTCGCCGGCCTAAGATGCCTGGCCGCCGCTCTGGAAATCATGGGTTTGCTCCCCGAAAATATCAGGCGCCTTTCATTGGATCAGGCAAAATTCCTGAGTTCTTCCGTCATTGCCACGGGGGTGGATTACGCTTTGTTTTTCCTCTTGAGCTGGACGCTATTCGGCCCCGTAGCCGCGCATGCCGTCTCCTACCCCATCGCCGTTCTGGTCAATTTTTATTTGCAAAAGCGCTTCATCTTTGACCTCAATCGCAGCCTCCGGTCGGCGTTTGTCATCTCCATGTTGTTTTCCGTCGTGGGTTGGGGCTTAGGCGTCGCGCTGATGTTCTTCCTGGTCAAAATCTCATTTTTTGCCCAATGGCCGGCGCTGGCTAAAGCGCTCGTGACGGCTTTGCTGTTTTTTTTTAATTTCTATACCAAGCGATTTGCCTTCGAGGGGCGTTTTTTTTACTCAAAATCCGAAACGGGTGAAAGTTCCCTTTTTGTAAAGGACGGAGATAAAACAAAAAGTAAAATTGAATCGTAAAAGGAGTTTCTGTACGCTCTTTTTTAACCGGAAGTTTTATCGGCTCAATGGCGTACAAAGAAGCTCTACCATTGAATTTTCAAAAAAAATGAAGATATGAAAAAGGCATTTCAACTTTTGTCCGGCTGCCTGCTCCTCCTGAGCTTAGCCGCTTTTATGCCGACGCCCCCAGCGGAGCGCCAGGCGACTGAAGAATTACATCCCTCCGAAAGCCTCACGCTGATGGCTTCCGATGTCACAGCGGCTAAGGGAGAAGAAGCCTGCGTCGAAATACGGGCTTCGGGCTTCAGCGATATCCTGACCATGCAATACAGCATGAACTGGGATCCGAAAGTCCTGAAATTCAAAGGAGTGCGCAACCACAACCTGCCGGGGCTTACCAAAAACAATTTTGGCGAGCACCTGACGCCGCAGGGGGCGCTAACCCATTCGTGGTACGATCCAAATCTAAGGGGCCTGTCCAAACCGGAAGGCCATAAATTATATGAAGTGTGCTTTGAAGTAATCGGCGAAAATGGCAGCGCCTGCAAGTTTGACTTTTCCGGAAAGCCGACCATGATCGAGATTACCAACGCTACCGGCGCCCTGCTGGATCTGAAAACAGCCGGCGGCACCATCGCCGTAAAATAACAGGACGCCTGAAAAATCTAATCGAAACATCCGGCGTTTCTCTGCCGCATCGTCAAAAATCTAAAACTTCGATAAAATGATAAAATCTAAGCTTTTCCAGCTCCTCATCCCCGCAATGCTGGGCTTACTGCTCGCTACCGGCTGTCAGGAAGACCAGGTCAGAGAGCAGGCAACCACCCAGGCTCTACAGTCCTCGCCTGAACAACCTGAGCAGACAACTCCAGGTCAAAAGCCCCTGACAGACACCACACCCGTCGGCGCGTTGGGTCTGAACGCTGCGACAAAGGCTGCTCCAAAAGGAAGCGAAGTCTGCGTAGCCATCACCGCCCGGAATTTCTTCCATATAGAATCCATGCAATACACCCTGAAATGGGACAAACAGGCTTTGAAATTTAAATCCGTACAGGGCTTCAATCTGCCGGGGCTAAGCAAAGAGAACTTCGGAACCCATCTGACTGAAAAGGAAGGACTGTTGACCCACTCCTGGTACGACGCCAGCCTACAGGGCGTCACCCGACCGGATGGCAGCTCCCTGTATGAAGTTTGTTTTGAAGCCATCGGAGACGCAGGGAGCAGGTCTTATATAGAGTTTGTGAACGAGCCGGTCGTCTTTGAAATCACCAATGCGAGCAGCCAGTTTCTCGAACTACAGGGAGCCAGAGGTTCGGTGGAGATAAAGTAGTTCAGCGACGACAGGGCGCAATGAAAGCGCATTTGCAGTGGGCTTTTTTGAAAAGAGTTAAGCGCTTATGCGCCCATAGTTTTAGGAAAAAGCCTTCCTCATTTTTGCCATTTTCATCCAAAAAGAACTTTTCAATCCACTCCTAAATCCAGAAAAGTCTTGCGACATTTGCCGCTCGATTGCTGCGATGTAATCGCTAAAGCTAATGACCGCTACCTTCACTTATACATTGATCCTCGCCGCTATTTACTTCGGTATTAAGGCCGTTGAATTCATTGATCAACGGGACAAGTAATCAGATTTAAAAAAAACGGTTGGAATTATTTTCAGGGGAGCTGCCAGAGAGTGGAGTATCCTCGCATAAGTCAATTGGGCGGTGAGGTAAATTCTTCCAGTTTGTCTTTTAGAATAATCGGCTCAGCCGTACATTTTAAATTTTCCCAAACCTTTGCGCTGGAGGAAGTGGCAAAGCGATACCCGAAGGACGCCGAGGCCGTATTTCATGCTGCGTTTGAAATTGATGGAAGAGGCTTCTTTAAAATATTTAGTCGGGCAGGTCACCTCGGCGATGTCGAAGCCGGCGTAGATAATTTGGGAGAGCATCTCGTTGTCGAAGATAAAATCATCGGAATTTTCTTCAAAATTAATCTTTGTCAAAACCTCCCGGCTGAATGCCCGATAGCCCGTATGGTATTCCGAGAGCTTGTAATTGACGAGCAGGTTTTGGACTAAGGTCAGGAAGCGATTTGAAATATATTTGTACAAAGGCATGCCTCCCCGACGAGCGCCTCCACCGAGAATGCGGGAGCCGAGCGCCACGGGGTAAAGGCCTTCTCCGATAATGTTTACAAAAGATGGTATGAGCTTCGGAGAATACTGATAATCAGGATGCAACATAATGATGATATCGCCCCCTAATTCAAGCGCTTTTCGATAGAGCGATTTTTGATTGCCGCCATACCCTTTGTTGCTTTCATGTACGAGGATGTGCCCAATACCCAATAGCTGAGCCGTCTCAACGGTATTGTCGTGGCTGGCGTCGTCGCAAAGGATGACTTCATCCACCAATGGCAGCGGTATTTCCTTAAAGGTTTGCTCCAGTGTCAGGGCTGCATTGTAAGCCGGAAGAACGACGATGACCTTTTTCCCTTTGTACATTTTTAAAGTTGTTGTCTGGCTTCAAGAATTGTCGCAAAGATAAAGGGGTACCAGAGCTTTGGATGAAATTCATCTAAAATGGAGCATTGAAAAATTGTAGCGCGTATTTTTATTTTTTCAATTAAAGTCATTTTGTGAATGCACTCAGCGACTCAATGTTGCGTCTCAAATAATCGCAACCATAGCCGTTGAGGTCTAAAAAGAATCAAAAGATTCGGCTAAATCCCACACAGAGCAACTACCGACAGATACACCATGAATAAAATTTTACAATCCCTGACATTCCTCCTCGCCTTCTTTTTTAGTTCAGCCACCGGAGTTTCTCAAATCATCTTCGTAGCCCAGGGCGGCGCGGGCGATGGAACCTCCTGGGCCGACGCTACCGGCGACCTCGGCGCCGCTCTCGCAAATGCGACGTCGGGGACACAGATTTGGGTAAAAGAGGGGACTTATTATCCCATCACCTGCTCCAATTGCAGCGCCTTCCAGCGAAGTCTCTATTTTGAAATAAAAAATGGCGTCAGCCTGTACGGCGGCTTTGCCGGATATGAATCGGCGACGGGTCAACGCAATATCTCCGCTCACCCGACTTATCTGAGCGGCGATATTGACCAGGACGGAACATTGGCCAACAATTCTTTCAATGTGGTTTACTCCGCCAACCTGAGCAGTCTGACGATAGTGGACGGCTTCACCATTACCGGCGGGAATGCAGACAACAACGCGGCGCCGCTCGGAGCCAGGGAAAACAGCGGAGGAGGCTGGTTCAACAACGGTTCTTTGGGAGGCAACTCAAATCCTCAGATTCTCAATTGCCGCTTTGTTGGCAACTACGCCTGGGGGCGCGGCGGCGGCATGGTCAACGACGGAAACTTTTCCGGCAATTGCCTTCCTACGCTGACCGATTGCGTCTTTAGCGGCAACGTCGCCCGGTCGGGCGGGGGAGCTTTATACAATACCGGCGCATTCGACGGGCAATGCAATCCCAGTCTGCTGCGCTGTATTTTTGAAAATAACGACAGCCCCCTCTCAGGCGGCGGCGCCGTCTATAACCTCGGCTCCAACGGTGGCAGGTGCAATCCGGACTTTACAAACTGCCAGTTCTCCTACAACACGGCCTTCGACAATGGCGGCGCCATGTACAATTTTGGAGAAAAGGGAAACTGCAACCCCGCTGTCGCCGACTGTGATTTCGTGGAGAATGAAGGGCTTGCCGGCGGCGCCGTTTACAATGACGGCATCTTAGAAGGATACAGCAGCGGCTCATTTATCAATTGCATTTTCAAAAAGAATCACTCTTCCGGCGGCGATGGAGGCGCCGTTTACAACGCAGGGTATCAGGGGGTGAGCAGCCCAGAAATCATAAATTGTGAATTCGACGCCAATCGCTCGGCATTTGCGGGGGCGGCAATTTTCAACAACGGCGTGGAAGGTATTGCCTGTCCGCAAATTCTCGACTGCCGCTTCACCAACAACCTGGCGGACACCTATGCCGGCGCCATTTACAATCATGGAAAATCCGGAAACGCCAGTCCTGCCATTTCCAATTGCCTGTTTTATAACAACAGCGCCCTCTCGGCAGGGGCGATATATAACTTGGGTTCAGAAGGCGGAAAAGCCAACGCCTTTATTACCAACTGCACTTTTTACGGCAACCAGGCCAACGTCGGGGGCGCCGTCTATTGCAACGCAGGAGAACAGGGCGTCGGCGTCGCCAGCCCCACCCTGCGGAATTGTATTTTTCAGGGGAATGCGGCCGGGCAGGGCAGCATCTTCCGAATCATCCGGGGAACGCCGACCATCAGCTATTCTTTAGTTGACCTGCCGGACTGCCAATCTCTCTACAACGGCAACGGCGGCGCTGTGAACTGCGGCTCAGGATTGATCTTTGGCGAAGACCCGCTGTTCGTCAACGCAGCCGACGGCGATTTTCACCTTCTGGCTTCCTCTCCTGCGATAGATAGCGGCAGCAACGAGGCCATTCAGGAAATGAATATCAGCCACGACCTCGACGGTTTGCCCCGGATATTTAATTCCGTGGTGGACATGGGCATTTTTGAATTCGGCTCCGCACCGGGCGAGGAGCCAAAAATTTTACAAAACCCCGAAAGCCGAGAGATCTGCAAAGGCGACAGCGTAGAATTTAATCTGACTGCATCCGGCAATCCGCCTCTTTTTTTTCAATGGTTAAAAAATGGAACAGCCATCGCGGGGGCGACGGAAAGCCATTTTTCTATCAGTAATGCGACTGCCGCCAATGCGGGTAATTATGTCTGTATAGTCGCCAATCAGGCGGGGCTGAGCGATACAAGTCACACGGCAATTTTAACGGTAAACGAACCTGTCGAAGTCGCTCTTAGCATTGAAGCTTCGCAGACAGAAATTTGCGAGGGCGAGGAAATCACGCTGACTACCCTGCCTATTAACGGAGGATTGGCGCCTGCCTATCAATGGTTCATCAATGGTTACGCCTTCGGCGTTGGCATTCCGACATTTACAATCAACTCGGTGAACGATGGCGACGTCTTCTCCTGCCAGATGATTTCGTCTGAAAAATGTGTGCTGAACAGCCTCGCCCTTTCGAATGAAATTGCCATTCACACTTTTCCGATATTGGAAGCTTCCGTTTCTATTGAGGATTTGAGCGGCGGCATCTGCGAGGGAGAGTCTGCTGTTTTTACCGCAATATTTGAAAACGGCGGCAGCCAGCCCGTTTTCCAGTGGATGTTGAACGGAAGCCTAACCGGCGAAACCACTCCCAATTTTACGCTGCCCTCGGCTCAGTCAGGCGACAAAATTCAATGCTTTATGACTTCCTCCAAAGGCTGCCTGACAGAGAATCCCGTCAGTTCAAACATTATCCATCCGATAGTAAAACCCGCTGTATTGCCATCCATCTTCATTCAGTCATCTGCCGACACTGTTATTTGCCTCGGAGCGAATGTGAGTTTTTGGGCGACGGCTGAGAATAGCGGCGACTTTCCCGACTTCCTCTGGCAGGTCAATGGCGTTCCCGTCGGCCTCAACGAACCGGTCTTCAGCACCGCAGGCCTGGAAGACCAGGACAAGGTCGCCTGCCAACTGACTTCTTCATTGGAATGTGCGACAGAAAACCCGATTCTTTCAAATGAAATCGTCGTCTCCGTTGACAGTTGCTCGCTATGGACAAAGGAACAAACCGCAAATCCGGCCAATGTTATCTTATACCCCAACCCAGCAAGCGGCAGGGTGTTTGTTGAAATTTTAGAATATTCCGGTATCTTTGCACTTCGTTTATTAAACTTTCAGGGACAGATAACGTACACCACTTTTGAACAGCATCCCACATTCCCATACAAACGAACGCTTAACTTAACCGGCTTTCCTAAAGGGATTTACTATTTGCAAATTATATCCAACCAAACTTTGACAGTAGAGAAAATCATACTGCAATAGAATGCCTTAGAATCCCACAGGCAGTATGAAAAGAAATAAAAGTATTTTGAGTTTGGCTCAAAGTGCTGCGCCTAAACCGATTTGTTAATCCCTCCTGGCGGTTTTCGGGAGTGCACGCTCCCGATAAAAGCGACCCAGGGTAAAATGAACATAGTTTGAAAGCGAATTTACTCCTCCGTTGCTGTCTTGCTGCGATGATGATGGTGACAGGCATATCCATCTGGGCGCAAGACATTCACTTTTCCCAGTTTTACAATGCTCCATTGCATCTGAATCCTGCTTTAACCGGAGTTTCCAAAGCTGATATTAGAGCTGTCGGCATCTATCGCAGCCAGTGGAACGCAGCCAATGCGCCTTATAAAACCATTCTGGCCTCGGTCGAAAACCGGTTTTATTCCATAGACCACGAGTCGTGGTGGCTGAGCGGCGGGATGAGCGTTTTTTACGACCGGGCAGGGGATTCCAGATTTTCCACTACCAACGTGCAACTCAGCGGCTCATACACCAGAATGCTGAACAAGACCAACTTTTTGACTTTCGGTCTGGCTGGCGGCTTTGGTCAACGGCGCTTCGAGATACAAAACCTGACTTTTGACAACCAATGGAACGGGAGCATTTTCGATGAAAACCGACCTATCAATGAAAACTTCGACGAGCCGAACCTCGCTTATCCCGATTTCAGCATTGGCCTGAACTGGAGGGGACAGGCTAAATCATCGCGCAGTAAAATTGACCTCGGCGTCAGTTCTTTTCATTTCAATCGGCCCAATCAGAGTTTCCAGCCCAACGACAAGAGTCAGCTGCCTCAGCGAATGAGCATGTACGTCATGCCCACGATAGAGGTAGCGCCGAAAGTGGATATCGTGGGCGCCACCAGCTTCCAGAACCAGGGGTCAGATGTGGAGGCGCTCGGCGGCATTGCCGGACGACTGCACCTCAGCGAACAAAAGTCAAAGGAAATAGCGGTTCAGTTTGGGGTTACTTTCCGTTTCAATTCCATCGGAGACGCCCTGGTGCCGGCAGCCGAACTACACTACCACCAATGGATAGTCGGGCTTAGCTGGGATCTCAACGTATCAGGATTTTCCGTGGCCACAAACAGGAACGGCGGGCCGGAAATCGGCATCCAGTATTTATTCAAAAAGGTATTACCCTTAAAGGCCTACCAGGCATGCCCTTTACTTTAATGCGATTTTTATACTTCAATTTTTTATAAGCTCATTCAGAACATTAGAAGAAGAAACAACTGAGGCAAGATTTTCAAAAAAAAGATTGAAACCCATTTATAACCAATTGAGTATGAACTCATTTTCTTCAAAAAGAAAAAGGCTTATGAAGACCTTCTCTATTTCCGCACTTCTCATCTTTCTTACAGGTTTCACCCTGAGCGGGCAAACCTATAAACAATACCTTAAAGCTGCGGACGCAGAGTTTGACAATCAGAACTACTACGCCGCCATGAAGCACTATCAGGAGGCCATGTCTATCGAAGGAGAGATGCCCGATGTGCTTTACAAATACGCAGAAGCTGCCAGGCTGTTTGCTTCTTATACCTACGCCGATACGGCCTACACCAAAATCCTTCAGGGTGAAATGGCTAAAGAATACCCCCTTGCAAAATACTGGCTGGCCGGCGTAAAAAAGAAACAGGGCAGATACGAGGAGTCGCAGGAGCTGTTTCGCCAGTTTGTAGCCGATCATCCCATTTCCTATCAGCAATACACTTCCAATGCATCCGAAGAAATCAAAGCTTTAGACTGGGCTATCAAGGCAATTCACCAGACGGATGAAAACGTAATAGTGGAGCACTTAGGCGATAAAATCAATACTCCCTACTCTGAATTTGCGCCGCTGATATGGAAGGGCGACCTGTACTATACTTCCCTCAGCGATACCCGGCAAATGAAAAAAGGAGAGGCGTCCCGACAATATGCCCTCATCATGAAGGCCAAAAACGCCGGTATCAGTGTCGAGCGGGTACCCGTCAACGACTCCCAGAGGCATACGGCTCATGCGTCTTTCAATAGGGACGGCAACCGGCTTTATTATGCGCTCTGCGATTTCGTCGGCGCCAGCACTGAAATCCGCTGCGAAATATGGACCCGGTCTATTTACCAGGACGGCACTTTCGGCGAGCCTGTCCGCCTTCCCGACAATATCAATAAAGAAGGCTATACGGCCACAGATCCTTTTATCACTTATGACGAGGAAACAGGGCGGGAATGGCTGTTCTTTTCATCTGACCGCCCTGGCGGCAAAGGCAAAGAGGATATCTGGATGGCGGAATTAAATGCCGATGGCAATTTTTCTTATCCGGTAAATTTGGAAGAAATAAACACGCCCGAAAAAGACATTACGCCATTTTACCACCCTATAAGCAAAACGATTTACTTCAGCAGCGAAGGGCGGCAGGGCTTTGGAGGGTTCGACATTTACAAGGCTGTCCTGCGCGATGGCCACTGGGTGGAAATTGAACACCTGCCGGCGCCATTTAACAGCAGCTACAACGACACCCACTTTTGGCTGAATGAAGTCCGGACAAAAGGCTACTTCTCTTCCAGCCGCCTCGGCAGTTATGTATTGGAGCCGGAATTCGAAGCCTGCTGCAACGACCTCTATTCCTTCGCCATTCAGGTAATCAGTCTGGATATTTTAACCTTCAATAAAAAGGACAAGCATCCATTGGAAGGTGCGACTATACAGCTTTTTGAAGAAACTCCCGACGGGGCGATCATCGTCGCCACCACCACCAATCCCGATGGCAATGATTTTAATTTTGAATTGAAAAAGGGAACAAAATACACCGTGCTGGCTACCCGTCCGGGCTTCCTCCCCTACCGGGACACCTTAGACATGACGCTCCCTGAAAATCAAAATCAGGGCAGCATCCAGCGCAATTTTTACTTAGTGCCGGAATTGGTGGATCTGCACGTCACCACCTTCAACAAAAAAACCGGCAATCCGCTGAAAGGCGTGGAAGTGCGCCTGGTAGTGGATGGGCAGGAAATAGATTTTAAAAAAAATGAAAATGGAAATGACGTGGATTTCGCGCTGGAACGAGGCAAATTGTACGAGCTGATCGGCTCCAAAGTGGCCTATTTTTCAGACACCGTTTTGATTGACCTGCGAACGGATGTAACCACGACGACCATTGACCAACCGCTGAGACTAAAGCCGAAAGAAATGGAAGACTTCCCGCCACTGATCATCTATTTCGACAACGATCAACCCGATCCCAGAACCAGAAAAAAAACCACGGAGCTGAACTACGAAGAGACCTGGCGGCCTTACATGGCACGCAAGAATGTATTCATACAGGAGTACGTCAGGACACTGGTGGGATTTGACAGTCTGACGGCGGCGCGCAGGATGGACGCCTTCTTTGAACGGGAGGTGCATAATCAGTTCCTCGCCCTGGAAGTCTTTTCCGAAAGCGTACTCAGTGTGATGGAGGACGGAGGCTTCAAAGTCGAATTGATTATACAGGGCTTCACCAGTCCCAGAGCCAGCGAAGAATACAACTACGACCTGTCGCTGAGAAGATCCAGTTGCCTGAAAAACCACTTTGAAACCTGGAGGGGAGGAGTCCTTAAACCCTATATCGCCCGCGGGCTGATTACGATGGAGGTGGTCGGGTTCGGCAAAAAGCTGGCGCCCCAGTTTGTCAGCGACAGGCTCGACGACGAGCGGGAAAGTATCTTTTCAGTGGTGGCATCTTTCGAGCGGAAAGTCGCCATCATCGGCGCCAGGAGAGTTAAAGAAAATCAGTAAATTATGGTCTGGTTGCTTCTCAACCATGTTTTCATTTTTAAGAATTATTTGCCATGAATCGAAAGCCAAAAAATATTGTGCGCAGTCTTTTACGACTATGGGCTGTCGGCCTGTTTCTCATTGTGTCGCTGTCTGCAAATGCCACCCACATCATCGGGGGCGAAATCAGCTATCAATGCCTCGGCAACAACAAGTACAGAGTAGCCCTCGATGTATTTCGTGACTGCTATTTTGGGCAGGCGCCATTTGATGCGCCGGCGCATATTTCGGTATTCAACCAGGCAGGCGTCTTCATCAACAACATCAACGTGGCGCCCCTCTACATTGAGCAAATACCCAACAATATCGCCAACGATCCCTGCCTTTTTCCGCCTTCGAGTATTTGCGTGGAACACGCCCGTTATGAGGGAACCGTTACGCTCAATCAGCCCGGAGGGTTTTACTTCGTCTATCAGCGCTGCTGCCGCAACGAAACTATCAGCAACGTAGTGATGCCGGATTCGACCGGCGCCACCTATTATATCTACCTCTCTCCAGAGTCGAGAGCCTTGTGCAACAGCAGCCCCTCTTTCACCAATAGCGCGACGACCATCACCACTACCCCGCCGGTGTTCGTTTGTGTCAACAAGCCTTTTGAGCACCATTACACCGCATACGATATAGATGGCGACAGCTTAGTTTATAAGTTTTATACCCCTTTCAAAGGCGCCAGCATTACTTTTCCTCAGCCTACTTTTGCCTCGCCGCCCTCTACTAACAATCCTCATTATTATTCTTACGACACCCTGGTTTGGAAAGACCCTCCCTATAATTTGAACAACCTGCTGGGGCCAAGTACCGAAGCAAATCTCGATGTAGATCTGCACACCGGACTGCTCACGGCCTATCCGCAGATTTCAGGTCAGTTTGTAGTTGGAGTAATGGTAGAGGAATATCGCAATGGCCAGCTCCTCTCTGTCCTGCGGCGGGACTTCCAGTACAACGTGGGAGATTGCGCTCTGTTAGACGTGCAGATTGTGGCGCCGGATGCTCAATGCGACGACCTCACCGTGAATTTTGGCAACAATACGGATGTAGCGCAGAATTTCATCTGGTATTTCGACTGGCCTAATCTCACTCCCTCTTCCACTGCTTTTGAGCCGACTTATACTTTTCCCGATACGGGTACTTACAATATCGCCCTCATCGCGGAGCCGGTTGGGCAGTGTGTAGATACCGGATTTCACCAGATATTTTTACAATACAATTCGCTGACGACAGATTTTTCATTCCAGACTTTCGATTGCACCTCGCTCTCCGTTCTGGCGCTACAGGATTTATCCGTTGATAATGTTTCGCCTCCGGTCTGGTGGAGCTGGCAGGTGACTTTTGGCAGCACTACCCTGACTTCCAACGAGCAAAACCCCATTTTCACAATTCCCAACCCATCCAATGGAACCATCACGCTGACGGTGCGGTCGGAGAATGGATGCGAGCAAAGCAAGACCAAAGATTTTATAAGCGGCGAAAACGACCCCACCGCTCTCCTGCCGGATACGCTCAAAATCTGCCTCGGCGAATCTGTCGGACTGAACCCCAATGCCATTACTACGGGCTTTACTTATAGTTGGGGACCGCCGGTACCTTCCAACCAGCAAAACCTCCCCAACCCGATCGTCAGTCCATCGCAAACGACTAATTATAGCGTGACCATCACCGGCCTCCAGGGGCTTTGCACTTCCGTGGGCAAAGTGACCGTGCAGGTCTTTCCAAAAGTATCGCTCAACTTTGAACCCGTCACCGACTGCGATGCGAGAATCGTCCATTTTACTAACCTGAGTCAAAACGCCTTCTCAGGCTATGTCTGGGATTTTGGAGATCCCTCCACTACATCGGATGTCTCTACTTTGGAAAACCCCAGTTATACTTATCCCGACTACGGAACTTATATCGTCACCCTGGCGACCGCCCCCGACGCCGTTTGCAAAGACAGCATTCAAAAGACGATTACCCTGACGGAAAAGATTCTCGAAGCAGGTTTTGATTATGAGTACACCTCTTGTGAGGAAAATATCGTCACCATAAAATTTTACGACCAGACCGTCAACAGCTTATCCAATACAGTTAGCTGGAATTGGACATTTAGCGGCGTTTATAATGGAACATCCACTCAGCAAAATCCAACCATTAGCGTCACGCAAGGGGGAGATTTGATCGTCGCACTCGAAGTGACTACCGCAGAAGGCTGCGTCGCCGCAACCGCCCCCGATACGCTTCATATTGAACTAACTGAACTGCCCGGGATAGTAGAAGGCAGCGAAGTCTTAGGCTGTCTCTTTGGCGGCGTTATTTTGAATCCTGGCGGCAATCCGAATTACATTTACCAATGGTCGCCGGCAACAGGGCTGAGCTGCACGGACTGCCCCAGCCCATTGGCCAATCCCGACCAGACTACGACTTATACGGTTTTGGTGTTAAATGAATCTGCCGACACCTGCGGCATCATTCGCCACATTACGGTGGTAGTACCGGAGAATGTAGGCTTAGTAGCCAGCGACGACGTTGAAACCTGCAACTCCACAACTTTACTGAAAGCGACAACCGTATTGCTCCCCGTTACTTATGCCTGGTTTGATAAAGACGATAATCAGATCGTCGGCAATGTCAGCCAGGTAACCGTTAGCGTTTCCGGCTACGACCAGTACATAGTAAGGGCGACAGATCAGCTGGGATGCCATTACTATGATACGATTTATGTAAAAGGAGGCCCCGTAGATATCGCAACGGGCGGCGACCAAATAATCTGCTCAGATAGCCCTCTGAATGTCTTTGCAACCAATCTGGATTCAAATGATACCCTGCAATGGCAGTGGACGCCTTCTTCCTCTATTGACGGCTCAACTGACATACCAAATCCAAATGTTATTGTCGCACCGGGCGACCAGTGGCTCTACCTCAATGCGACCAGTCAATTTGGCTGCTCCGGTTCGGATAGCGTCTATGTGGCGGTAGTGGATATAAACAACAATTTAGATTTCACTTACACCGTAGAGTGCGACGGCAGCTTAGTCACATTCATCAACCAAAGTGACAATGCGTACAATTTCTCCTGGGACTTTGGCGATCCCGCGACAACCGACGACGTCTCTTTCTTAGACAATCCAACCTACACCTATCCAGGTCCGGGAACTTACACAGTGGCGCTAACGATGAACTTCGATTTGCCCGAATGTGTGGATACGATTTATAAAGAGATAGACATTGCCGACACACAATTTGCGGTGGACTTCACCTATGAATATTTAGACTGCGAAGTGGACAGCATTGACGTCCAATTCCACGACGCTACCACCATTTTCCAGTCTAATTTAGACATCACCTGCTGGCATTGGACGACGAGCAATGGAGACGAATCAGACCTGCCTTCCCCTATTTTTTCCGTGTACAACGGACAGGAATTTACCGTCACCCTCTCCATTTGCACTTCTAATGGATGTACAAGTTCAAAGACAAAAAGTATCAAATTAGACTTCATCAAAGTCTATCTGTCCGATACGCTTGCGCTCTGCCAGGGAGATACGACCTTTTTAAATCCCAATGGGAGTGTCGCTTATGAATACAACTGGTCTCCCGAGGTCAATATCAGCAATACGCATGTTCCCAATCCTCAGGTATGGCCATCCCAAACCACGACTTACACGGTGGACATCACGAATTTTTCGCCGGACACTTGTACGATAACCAGGGCAGTGACTGTCTTTGTACCTGAAAAGATTAAGGTGTCCGCCAGCGACGACACGCTGACCTGCGGGGCTCCGATTATCATCAATGCCAGTTCAAATATTTCACCTACCAATTTCCAATGGATAGGCGGCTCTGGCGGAATCGTCGGGAACCAGCATGCCATCTTTGTTTTGCCTTTAGTGGATACGGAATATAAAGTCATTGGTACCGACCAGTACGGCTGTCAGGACAGCGCTTATGTTTTTGTCGCCAATGAATCTATCAAAGCCACTTGGAGCCAAGTTGGAACGACCTGTCCCGAAAACGAAATTCTGCTGACGGTCACAAATCCGGTGGACGACCACGACTTAAGCTATCAATGGACGGCTACCGCTCCCGGTCAGATTTTACCGCCGGCAGATGGCGGGGAAGCGACCATCCTAACGCCGCCGGCCAATCAGTCGGCTACTTACTCCGTTACGGTGACCAACCAGTACGGCTGTACCAAAGCCCTGGCACAGAACATCAATAGCTTAGATTTTGTCCCCACCGTAGTGGACAGCATTCAGATATGCGCCGGCGTGCCTACGCCCATCAACCCAGTCGCCAACCCGAACCTCAATTATTCGTGGTCTCCTCCCGATGGACTCAGCAATCCAGGTTCGCCCAACCCTGTCGCAAATATTTTACAGACGACCGTCTATACCGTGACCGTCTCTGACCATTTCGGAGCAACCGTCTGTGAAGAAGCTATAGAAGTAGTAGTTTTTGTGCCGCCCCTCATTGAATTGGAAGCAATGGTGGACACCTTCACCTGCGGCTCTCCCATCGTCATATCAGCTCAGACTAACCCGTTTGTCAGCGTGGGATGGTTTGACGGAAATGTCATTCTCGGAAGCGGCCATACATTAGAAGTAAATCCGCCTTCAACCACCACTTATACCGTTGTGGCCACAGACCTCTATCAGTGTACAGCTTCTGCCGAAATAGAGGTGGCCAATAATCAATTGGACTTGCATTTAGACGGCGACAACGGCGTCATCGATACCTGCCCAATGCCTTTCTACAATATCTGTATTACCAATCTCGACCCAAATGACATCCTTTCCTTTGAATGGACGGCGTCGGAAGGAGGCACTATATTGGATGGAGGCGATACGGGCTGCCCAACCGTTACGACTGAGCAGGGCGTCACATCCATCTTCCTGGCGCAGGTATCCAATCAATGGGGCTGCTCTTCTGAGGAAAAATTCGAGGTGACAACCTATGTCTTTGATCCCGTCATTCAGGATCTCGTCACCATTTGCCCGAAGGTTCCAACACCCGTCAACCCGGGCAGTGAATTAACCGACTTAAGCTACAAATGGACTCCCCAGACGGGTCTGAGCTGTTACGATTGCCCCAATCCCGAAGCTACCCTGGATTCCGCCCAGACTTATCAGGTACTCATTCAGGGCTACAATCTGCACGACACCTGCTCCCTGTTGCAAACCGTGCAGGTGCTGACCACTCCCATTATCAACTTAGAGGTCGTGCCCAGCGATACCGCCATCTGCGAACCAACGGATATCACCATTATTACCAATGTGAGTTCCGACATCATAGCGAGCTATACCTGGTCGCAGAATCCCGATTTCTCATCTCCGTTCAGCACAGAATCTCAGGCCACCGTCATCCCTGACGCCACGCAATTGTACTACGTCTTAGTGAGGGACACACTCGGCTGCACAGATACGGCAACAGCCACCGTAAACGCCTACCCCATAGACGTCTCTTTAGACGACCGCTACAATTTCTGTGTGGAAGAATCTCCATTGACGATTACGGTAAAAAACAACGCCCCTAACCAGGTGCTGAGCCTCCAATGGTCGCCCATTGAGTACATCCAGGAGGTAATCGCCAACGGCATCATCGTCATTGTGGACATTCCGGATACCACCGTCTTCACGGCCTATGTCTCCAATATACCTTACGGCTGTAAAGACACCATCAGCACGACGGTCTATTATTTCGATATCGAGCCAACTGTGGATCAGGTAGTCTCTTCCAGCATGGATACCATCATTTACCATTCGGGACAATACTCCCAATTGGAGATCAATTACGTGCCGGGCTACCGCTACCATTGGTACCCCGAAGAAGGATTAGACAATCCGAACATCCACAACCCCATAGCGGAGCCTGAGCAGACGACGACTTACACCGTCGTCGTAACGGATGAAGGCGACTGCGAGGCATATCGGGAAGTAACGGTAGTCGTCATCAATCCCGATTGCGACGAGCCTAATATCTTCCTCCCCACCGCCTTTTCACCCAATGGCGACGGACAAAACGACGTCCTGTACCTGCGGAGCAATATTGTGGACGAAATGGAACTGGCCATCTACAACCGATGGGGGCAAAGGATATTCACCACCATTGACAAGGAAACAGGGTGGGAGGGCACCTTCAAAGGCGAATTGCAAACACCGGATGTCTATGGCTATTACCTGAAGGCAAAATGTTACAACGGACAGGACTTTTTCAAAAAAGGAAATATCACCCTCCTTCGATAATTTGAAATTTTTAAAAAAAGAAAAAGGCGGGACTGGGAATTCAGTCCCGCCTTTTTCTTTGCCATACAACGGTAAAAATCCGTGAAATCTACGGGAATCCCCTCCTCGTATCACTCTGAAGTCGAAACCGTAAACTCCTGAATCATAATGGCGCCGCTCGTCTTCAGATTGGAACTGAGGATAACCGTCTGTTCCTTTACGCCGTCGTCCACGGAAACGGAAATGGTATTGGGAGGTATTCGACCCAGGTTGATGGCGTGGAGGATGAGGTAATTAGTAGGCTTTTCCAATTTGACAATGGTCTCGTGCTTCCTGCGTACCGTCCGGTAATCCTTCACGATGATTTGTCCATTTAGGAAAAGGGTGCAGACGTCTCCATCTATCGTGCCGCTATCCCATACCCGAATGCGGACGGTTCTGTTCTTTACCTCGAGCACCCGTTCTACTTCCACCTCGCGACCCTGCGATTTTTCATAATTCAAAATGTCTATGGGTCTTGTTTCAACGGGAGTTGCGCCATCAACTGCGACAGCCAGATGCTCCGGTTTGAAAATAGGCCTTTCGACATAGAGCTTCCCGGGAGCGCAAGGCCCCGACTGAGCGCTATATCCCTCGATAAAGCCCTCCCAGTCGCCCGACAGTGAAAGCCGGTTTTCTTCTTTTTTAAAAATTAATTGACCCTGCTTGAGACACCAGCGCCAGGCGGGAACAGATTTCTCCAAAATATCCGACTCCTTAAAAGTCAGGCGCTCATGGGCTTCATCAAACTGCCAGTTCAGCCGGTGAGAGGCATTGCCGCCCTCGCTGTCCGAGGTGATATGAGAGGTTCCCGTTCCGCCGGCTTCCAATATTATTTCAAAATAAAAACCATAATCCCTGTCGGTCTGAGAAAGGTATCCGCTCCATTTGCCGACAAGCGCTGAAGCCGCGCCGCTTAGGTTCTCGGCAGCATTTTCCGGAATTTTCGGCGCTCCCTGTTTTCGCAGGAAGAGGCTGCCCGGAGTGCATCCCTGCGCTTCCCAGTCCCCCTCTAACTGAGCAGTGGAGGCGGCGGCAAAGCGGAGTCGGATGTGCTTCAGGCACCAGCAGGCGCCGGGCGGTTCGAGTTGCTCCACCTCCTGTAGGGTCAACATATCGTCGTCCCATCTTCCGCCTATTTCAAATCTGGCAATGGTTCCGTCTGCGCCGGTAGAAGTCGCCGTGCCATAGACTTTATTCCCCTCCTGATTCAACTCCACTTCGTAGTTAAAGATATCGGGCTTACCATTCTGGCTGAGTTCGCCCATCCATTTACCCGCAAAATCCTGAGCGCTTAAAATGCAGGAAATCAGCAGTAGCAGAAGAGATGTGAGTGTATTCTTTATCATATAAATACCGGTTAGCTCCTCTCAAACGATTAGTTTTAAAAAACAATGTGGCAAGCGCCTCACAAAATCATCGTCCCGTATTCTTTTCCGTTTCTCCTGCAGCAATGGCTTCGAAATCATAGCCGGCTCTTTCCAAAGCGCGTTTTGCCGCTCCGAATACATACGGCGATGGATTCGGCGGATGCACGGGAACCTCCGTCACATTGGCAAGCTCTTCCAAAATCTCATCCGTCTGATGTTGGGTCAGGGCATCGCAGGCGTCGTACATGCCGCCGGGTTCCTCCTCGGCGAGGTCGTGCACTTCCAAAATATACCAAAGCACCTTTATAATATCCTGCGTCGGCGGCAGCGTCATCAGCGCCGTCAGGGCGCCGTGGTCGAGGCGGAGCTTTGCAGCGATGGGCAGAGGAACGCCGCCGTTCGCCCGTTGCGCCGCCGTAAAGAGCGTCTTTTCCTCCATTTTAATATGAGTCAAAAGCCCCGTACGAAATGGCTGATAGTATTCCATATCTATCACGCCCGGTATCTCAGTGGCCTTTTCCAGCAAACTCTCAATCCGCCGGTGGTCTTCTGTAAAGAACTGATGCAAACGTCTGTTCATGATTTCTAAAAATATTTCTCTTTGTATATCAGCAGTTTATATCCTGAAAGCAGGCCGCAGGTTTTTATGCGGGAATTCCCCTTCACAGGGAAAACTAATTTTCGGGCGAGCGAACTTAGGTATTTTCAGATAAAGAACTTTTCAGCCGCTTCAGTATTTTGCTTTTTATCCGATTCCGGCGGTTCTGTCTTTAGAATAGATGCGCGCGCCATTCAACCTAAAAAAATCTGTGAAAAAAGTTCGAAGTGAGTTCGGACTGATTCTCTCCTTCGCCAAAAATCATCCGCAGGAAACCCTCGCACGAAGATTGCATTCGCCCAAACAGCCGCCATTATTTTTTTAAGGAATAAAACAAATAATTTTATTAGAAAATTTTTTTAAAAAAATTAAAATATTTTGTTTCAAAAAATGAATCTTTGCGGAGCCTTTGCGTAAAACATCCCGACACAACAGCCCGGGCACATTTTTGCAAATGCGACAAATTCGCCCAGTCTTTTTTTGATAAAAACCAAAAAAGCCTCTCCACAGCGCTCACCCACCCAGATCAGTTTTGCCCGGAACGACATGCAGAAACACATTTTTATTAACCGGCAAAGCCAGAAAACGTGTATCTCAACTGCCATTCATATTTCAGCCTGCGCTACGGCGCGCTCTCCCCTGAACAATTGGTGCAGGCGGCCAGACAGCGCAAGGTCTCCGCATTAGCGCTGACCGACATCAACAATACCTCCGCCGCCGGTGAATTCGTGCGGCTCTGTCACAGGGAGGGAATCCGCCCCCTTCTGGGCATAGACTTCCGGTCGGAGGACGGGCGCCGGCTCTTCACCGGCATCGCCCGAAACAACGAGGGATTCGCCCAACTGAATCGCTTACTGAGCGACCACTCGCTCCAGGGCAGCCCCCTGCCCGAAGTACCTCCCCCCCTGCCGGATGCTTTCATCATTTATCCCCAACTCGTCAAACCCATCGGCCTCTTTCGGGAGAACGAATTCCTCGGCATCCGGCCGGAAGACGTACACCTGTTGCACTCCTCCGGGCTGCGGCAGTTCCCTCAAAAGCTCGTCGTCATGAGTCCGGTCGTTTTTCTGGACGAGGAAGGCTGGGAACTGCATCGCCTGCTCCGGGCAATCGGTCGCAACACGCTCATTTCCAAACTCGAAGCAAAAGACGCGGCTAAGCGCACCGAACTTTTCCACTATCCGGATTTCCTCGAACACACTTTCGCCCTCTATCCAAAAATCATCGAAAACACCCGCCGCTTAGTGGAGGCCTGCAACATTTCTTTTGAAACAGGCTTACAGGTAAACCGACAGACTTTCACCGGCAGTAAGGAGGGGGATTTTCAATTGCTGGAAAAACTGGCGCTGAGTAGCTGCGCCCGCCGCTACGGCGAAAAGTATGAGCCGGCATTAGCGCGGGTGCAAAGGGAATTGAAGGTCATCCGACAAATGGACTTCTGCGCCTACTTCCTCATTGCTTGGGACATCGTGCGCTATGCCGCGGCATCGGGCTACCATCACGTCGGGCGGGGCAGCGGCGCCAATTCCATCGTGGCCTACTGCCTCGGCATCACCGACGTGGAGCCGCTCGAACTGGATCTGTACTTCGAGCGCTTCATCAATCCGCATCGCCTTTTGCCTCCCGATTTCGATATTGACTTCTCCTGGGATGAACGAGACGACGTGACGGACTACATCTTTAAGCGCTACGGGCGGGCGCATACCGCCCTGTTAGCCACATACAACACCTTCCAGTTCAACGCCGCCGTACGGGAATTGGGCAAAGTCTATGGCCTGCCCAAAGGAGAAATTGACCAGTTGGCGGACGAGGCGTCGCAGGCGGTTCGCAATGAGAGCATGCAGTCCCGCAGATCCGAGCATTCGAAATTTGAAAAACCGGCGGACATCATCAGAGAGGCGCCGGCAGACATCCAATCGAATATCCTGCACTACGCTCGACTGCTGCACGGATTCCCCAACCACTTGTCCATTCACGCAGGAGGAATCGTCATTTCTGAAAAGCCCCTTTTTTACCATACCTCTCTGCAAATGATGCCGAAGGGGTTTCCGATTTCGCATTTTGACATGTACCACGCCGAGGATTTTGGCTTCCACAAATTCGACGTACTGAGCCAGCGGGGGCTAGGGCATATCCGCGACGCCGTCCAGTTGGTGAAGCAAAATCAGGGGCTGGCGGTGGACATCCACGACATGAGCCGCATCAAGCAGGACGAGAAAGTGCGAACCCAGTTGCGCTCCGGCCAGACCATCGGCTGCTTTTACATCGAAAGTCCGGCCATGCGGGGACTGCTGCACAAACTGCGCTGCGACACCTACGTCCATTTGGTGGCGGCCAGCAGTATCGTCCGACCCGGTGTAGCCAAATCCGGCATGATGAAAGAGTACATCCGACGCTTTCATTCTCCCCATTCTTTCAAATACCTGCATCCCATTTTTGAAAAATATCTGAGCGAAACTTTTGGGGTGATGGTATATCAGGAAGACGTGATGAAAATCGTCCACCACTTCGCCGGATTGGAATTGGACGAAAGCGACATCCTGCGGCGGCAGATGACGGGCAAGAAGCGGGACGGGGAGCAGTTCTGCCGGTTAAAAGAAAAATATTTTCAAAACTGTCGGGACAGGGGCTATCCCGATACATTGGCGACGGAGGTCTGGCGACAAATCGAAAGCTTCAGCGGCTACTCGTTTTGCAAGGCGCATTCCGCCAGCTTTGCTGCGGAGAGTTTCCAAAGCCTATACCTGAAAGCGCATTTCCCGCTAGAGTTCATGGTAGCCGTCATCAACAACTTCGGCGGCTTTTATCGCACGGAGTATTACTTCCACGAGGCTCGCATGGCCGGCGGGTGCATCCACGTTCCCTGCGTCAACAACAGCCGCTACCTGACCCACTTAGAGGGCAAAGACATCCACATGGGCTTCATCCACTTAGAGCGCTTAGAGCGAACAACGGCGGGCAAAATCGTGGCCGAACGAGCCAGAGGCGGCGCCTTTCGCAGCCTCGCCGACTTCGTGAGCAGGGTGGGCATCGAGGGCGGTCAGTTGGATTTGCTCATCCGCATCGGCGCTTTTCGCTTCACGGGGCTGAGCCGGAGCCGCCTGATGTGGGAGAAAAACGCCGTACTCAATCCAAAGGTCAAATTAGAGTCGTCGGTCTCGCTCTTCCCCGACGAGTACGAAAGTTTTGAGCTGCCAGATTTGCCTGATGGTTCCTTCGACCAGGCTTTCGATGAAATTGAGTTGCTCGGCTTTCCACTGTGTCCGCCCTTCGATCTACTAAAAGACAAAACGACTGTCGCTAAGGACGCCGCCGCTGCCGAGCTGAAACATCGCACAAACTGCATGGTGGAGATAACGGGCTATTACGTCTGCCGCAAAGACGTGCGCACGGTCAAAGGCGAAATCATGAACTTCGGTACCTGGCTCGACCGCGACGGGCAGTTTTTCGACACGGTTCACTTCCCCGATTTTGCTAAGCGCTACCCCTTCCGGGGCAAAGGCATTTATCGCATGGAGGGCAGGGTCGTAATGGAGTACGGTTTCCCCTCTGTGGAAGTAGTAAAAATGGAGAGGTTGCCGTGGCGGGAGGACGAGCGGTATTGATATTCCCCCGCCTGCCCTTCTCCCATTTTTTTTTATTCTAAAAAATGGGCTGGGTAGTCGAAATATGCTTCCGCAATTTTCTCATGGGGAAGCAGCAGGTTTTTGCAGGCTTAAATCGCCTCTTGAGATTTCTCGTCGGATTTACACTGAGTTTATTCTTCGAAACTCCGCCCTACATTCAAAATCCCAAAGCCAGCCGCTCCGCTTTCACAATCCTTCCATCGGCAATAATGGCGACTAAGTAAATGCCAGGGAGGAGTTCGGGCAAGGCCATTTGTACGGTACCCGATTGCAGGGCGGGGCGCTCGTATTCGCACAGGGCTATCCATTTTCCGTCGGCGCTCAGGATGCCGATTTTCAAAACCTCCGTGGCGTCAAAGCCCTTCAGCCTGACCCGAAGGAACTTGCCGCTGCTATCCAGCAGCGCTTCGATTTCTTTTTCCGACATCGGCGTCGCCGTGGCAGTGGTATTTTGATAGGTATGCGTCATCCAGTCTATCCCGCCTCCGGAGAGCAGGTTATTTTGAAAATCAAAAAAAGTGGCATTCTCCTGATGAGAGCCCTGCCCCCACTGCGTCCAGCAGGGAGAAGAGACCCAGGCCGGCTCCCAATAGACGAGACCCGCAGCTCCCTTATCGATAAGTTCCTGCGTCAGATCTACCAGCCACTTACGCTGATTTTCGGGACTGGCCGGAGCATAGTCCGGATGGACGGCGTTGATGATATTGTTGGCGTTGTCGTTTCCGGCTGTCGTCCAGATATAGCCCGTTTCTAATATCATAATCTGCTTCTCCGGATAAGTTTGCTTCAAACCGGCGACGATGTTCCCGGCCTCTGCGATGTCAAGGGGCTTGTGCCAGGCCCAGTAGTAGGATATGCCGACGACGTCAAAATCCTTCACGCCGTTGCTCCAGAAGTTTTCGATATACCAGGCCGTTTGAGCCGGGTCGGCGATGTGCAGGGCGATTTGAATTTTCTTACCGGCTGCGCTCTCCACGTCCCGAACGGCTTCAATCGCGCGATTGAAAAGCTGGCTGTTGCGGTTCCAGTCGAGCGTCCACCCTCCGGCGTCATCCTCTGGCGACAGCAGGATGCCCTTGTTAGTTTCGTTGCCGATTTGCACCATTTCGGGTAGCAGGCCTTCTCCGTCCAATGCCAGCAGGGTTTTGGAAATATAGTTGTAGAGCGAGTCTTTGAGCAGGGGCAGGTCGTTGACTACGCCTTCCCAGGCGGTGGGAACCCGTTGCTTTTCGGGGTCTGCCCAGTTGTCGGAGAGGTGGAAATCCAGCAGTACCTGCATGCCGGCAACTTTTGCCCGCATGATGCTTTTCCGCACATCCTGAAAATCTGAATAGCGGTTCCCCGCATTCAGAGCGTCGTACCAGGAAGGCGTATGCCAAAGCCGCAGCCGGACGAGTCGGCAGTTATTTTCTGCAAAAATCTGATAAGGGTCTTTCACCATGCCGCTTTCCTTATAGACTACGCCGCAATCTTCCATTTCATTGACATAAGAGAGGTCGGCTCCAAAGAGAAAGGGTTGAGCATTTATTTTTTCAAAAAAATAAAAAGAAATAAGTGCGGTAAGGACGAGTAGCCCGGCTGTTCTTTTCACAGAGTTTATATTTTTTAAAATTGTTTAGGCGCGTGGCGGTCGGCAGGACAAACGAAGTTTATCATGCCTGAATCTCTAATCATTCATTAGTTTCAAAAATTACAGACGTATTTTTAAAAAGTAACAATAGTAAAACATGCGACAGGGAAACAACGAATCGCTAACAAGGGTTTGGCGTAGTGGCGGGAGAAGCGTTTCGTATAAACATTATTGTTAAGTTTGAACTTTGGCGCTTCGCATCAACAGTAGTGCTTTGAAGCCGCCACTACGCCAGACTCCGAGCCGTTAGCTTCAACCCTAAAGAACAGACGACAGTGCAAAAATTAAAGAACAGACAGCACAGTAAGCATCCGACCAGCCACGTCTAAGGCTGAAATAGAATAGGCTGTCCTTTGTCGTAAAAATAAGCGATATGAGATATAGCAAAGATGAAAAAGAACTGATTACACCAGAGACAGATACAACTAAATTTTAAAAATTTTTGAGCATCGAAAAACCCGCCCAACGCTCAAACCCAAAACCACAGGAGACCCCCCTGCCCTCTTTTTCCAATAAATCCATATCCTTAAGCCAGTAATTTCCGTTTAGGAAAACATACAGGAAAAAGTGAATGGGTAAACCGCTACTTGTCATCTGGCTGGCTTTCATGCCTCTTTTTCTTGCTGCCCAGATTTCTAACCTGCGCAGCAAGGCTCTGCCTATACTGACTAATCCCCAGCTCATAGATACGCTCATCGTCCTGCCGAATACGGTGGAAGTGACGGACATGGCCACGGGAGAGCGCATTTTTCCTCCGAAATTTAGCGTGGCGAGCAATCGCATTTCCTTTGATTCCTCTCTCCTTCTTTCTTCAAACTTTGTCGCTGTCAAATACCGGGTGGCGCCGTATCAATTAGTCGCTCCGCTTTTTCGCATTGATACCGGTCTGTTGGCGCAGAATCCGGGCGATCGGCTCATCGGCGTACCGTACAATCCTTTTGAAGAGGAAGAGCGCCCGCTCCTGCCGCAACAGGGTCTGGACTACAACGGCAACTATACGCGCGGGCTGTCATTTGGCAACAATCAAAATTTGGTACTGAACAGCCAGTTCAACCTGCAAATGGCGGGAAACCTCGGCGACGTGGAAGTGCTGGCCGCCATTTCCGACAACAATATCCCCATCCAGCCCGAAGGAAATACGCAGCAACTGCGGGAGTTCGACAAGGTCTTTATTCAGATTTCGAAAGACCAAAACAAACTGATTGCGGGTGATTACGAATTGGGGCGCCCCAACAGTTACTTTATGAATTATTTTAAAAAATTGCAGGGAGCTACTTTCAGCAGGCCGTTTGCTGTGAGAGGCAAAAAGCCGGCTGTGATAGATACGCGCGCCAGCATCGCCATTGCGAGGGGAAAGTTTGCCCGCAATGCGATTGCAGCGCAGGAGGGGAACCAGGGGCCTTACCGCCTCGAAGGGGCTGAGGGCGAACGCTTTATCATCGTCTTGTCGGGAACGGAAAAAATCTACGTGGACGGCAAACTCATGCAGCGCGGCTTAGATGCCGATTACGTGATTGACTACAACGCCGGACATATTACTTTCACTAACCGGCGGCTGATTACCAAAGACAGCCGCATCGTGGCGGAATTTGACTACAACGTGCAGAACTATCAGCGCTCGCTATACGTCCTCAATGCGGAGTACAGACGGGACGACCTGCGGCTCTATCTCAACACCTATTCTGAGCAGGACGGCAGGCAGCCCATTGACGGCGAATTTTCATCCGTAGAAATGGAGGCTCTGCGAAATGCCGGAGACAACTCGCTCTCAGCTGTTGTCAGCGCCATTGACACCGTTCAGGAGTTCAGCGCCTTTCGGGTGTTGTACGAATTGAAGGACACGACGGTCAACGGTATTTTGTATGAAAATGTGCTGGTATTCAGTACGGATCGGGAGCGGGCGAAGTACTCCGCCGGATTCTCGCTGGCCGGCGCTGGCAATGGAAATTACGTCCTCGACACTGAGACTCCCGCCAATGGCCGGGTCTATCGCTGGGTGGCGCCCGACCCGGCTACCGGGTTGCCCTCCGGCGAATACGAGCCGGTGCGCAGATTAGTCGCCCCCAATCGCCAACAACTTTACACTACCGGGGCTGAATGGAATCTTTCCGACAAGACCAGGCTCAGAGCGGAGACCGCCCTTAGCAGCATTGACCAAAACCGCCTGTCGCCTGTCAATGACGGGGATAACTTAGGGCTGGCAGCTACTGCGGGTCTCTTTCATATTTTTGAATTTGGAAAAAAAAATAAGAAAGAAGGGGAAAGCGCCGATAGAAAACAGGCGCCCTGGCGTCTTGAAACGGAGGCCAACTACGAATTTACCCAGCAGAAATTCAAAGAACTAAATCCCTACCGCCCCACGGAATTTACCAGAGACTGGAATATCAACCAGGGGGTGAACGATGTGAGCGCCGGCCAGCGGGAGAGCGACGAACAACTGGCCAATGGCGGCTTTGTACTTCGGTCGCCGGGTATGGGGAATTTGCAATACAATTTTTCCGGCTTTTTCAGGGACAGTTTATACACGGGAATTAAGCATCTGGCAAAATACGCTTTTCAAAAAAATGGCTATGACATTTGGGCGCAGGGGGATTTTCTGAGCGCCAAAGGCGCAGTGGAGAGGAGCAGATTCCTGCGACCTAAGTTCAATGCCGCCATACCTTTCCTGCGGGATAGCACGGGAACAGGATTCTGGCGGGCGGGCGTTTATGGCGAGCAGGAAAAAAACAGCCGCTATGCCCAAAACTTCCAAAGCGGAGAAGGGGACACGCTCAATCCCACCAGCTTCCGCTACGACTTAGTGAGATTTTATTTGGAAAGCCCTGAAAATGAGAAGATTAGTTTCAAAACAAACTACCAGCGCCGTTTGGACTATGCGCCGGATGGGGAAGATTTTACGGCCTCTGCCCTCGCCGATGAGCTAAACCTAAACGGCAACTGGCAACAGAGCCGTAACTCCCGCCTCGGCTGGAACTTTACCTGGCGTCAACTTTCTATTAGAGACGCCTCGCTGACTACCTTGACGCCTTCCGACACCTACCTCGGTCGGCTCGACTATACGCTGAACTTATGGCACGGGGCGTTTCAGAGCGCCACGAGCTACGAAATTGGCGCCGGCCAGGAGCGCAAAGTTGAGTTCACCTATCTTCAGGTTCCCGCCGGAGAAGGTACGCACCAGTGGACTGACCGCAACGGGGACGGTAAAGTTCAGTTTGACGAAGTGGAAATCGCTCCCTTTCAGGACGTGGCCAACGCTGTTCGCGTGACCGTTTTTACCGATGATTTTATCCGCACTAACAATGTAGTTTTCAACCAGAGCCTCCGATTGGAGCCAAAGGCTCTGTGGTTCAATGCGAATGGCGTCAAAAAGTTTTTGAGTAAATTTTCTACTCAGAGCGCTCTGCAAACTACCCGAAAGGTACGCCCGACGGAGGGCGTCAGCGCCTGGAATCCCTTCCAACTCGACATTGCCGACACGGCTTTGGTGAGCGTTCGCTCCTCTGTTTACAACACCCTGTTCTTCAATCGCTCTCACCCAAAGTATGACTTCCAGCTTGGCATGTCGGAAAACCAAAACAAGCTGGTGCAGACCAACGGCTTCGAGGGTCGCCGCCAGCAGGAGCAGTTTTTCAAAGTCCGCTGGAACCTGACGAGGACGATTAGTTTTCAGTCCTCCTTTTCGACGGGGGAAGACGAGCAGGATTCGGAGCAGTTCGAGAATCGCCGCTACCGCATTCGCTCGTACGAGACAAAACCACAGTTGAGTTTTCAGCCCTCTACCGTTTTCCGTACGGGGCTGACCTGGAGGTTTCGGCGCGCAGAAAACAGGCTGAAGCCCGATGGCGAAAATGCCCAAACCCACGACCTGAAATGGGATATGACATTCAACCAGAGCGCCACGACCAGCATACGCTCTGAGTTTTCACTGGTGAATATCAAATTTGAAGGTCAGGCCAATTCGCCGGTGGGTTTTGCCTTTTTACAGGGACTTCAAAATGGGAAGAATTATATTTGGAACATTGCGCTCGACCGGCAGGTGGCGAAAAATATCCGCCTCGGCATCAGCTATGAAGGTCGTAAGACAGGGACGGCTCGAATGGTACACGTTGGCAGGGCGCAGGCCAGCGCTGTGTTTTAAAAGGCTGTTTCGGGACTTCCTACAGCTTGCGTTAAGCTGCCTCTTTGTAGCCTCTGTTTCAATCAAAAATTCGCTCAGTTCAATGCTCCTTCTCTCCACAATTTCAAAGAGGCTTTGCTGAACTTCGAGCCGTTGAAGGTGGTCTTTTTGCGCAGTACAAGTCGCTCCTTTTCCGGCAACTGCATAAAATCGGCGCATTTCCGGGAGCAGCAATGATTGTATTTTGCCGCACATTCATCGCACTGGATAAACAGAACGTGGCAGGCATCGTTGGCGCAGTTCGCGTGCCTGTCGCAGGTGGCGCCGCACTGGTGGCATTTGGCGATGACCTCGTCGCTGATGCGCTCGCCGAGGCGTTCGTCAAAGACAAAATTTTTTCCGAGAAATTTATTGGGTAGCCCTTGTTCTTTGCATTGTCGGGCGTATTCAATGATACCGCCATCCACCATAAACACATTTTTAAAACCCTTGTGCAGATAGTAGGCGCTGGCCTTTTCGCAGCGAATCCCTCCGGTACAGTACATGATGATGTTGCGGTCTTTTTGGTCGCCCAACATGTCCTCCACTAAGGGTAGGGCTTCCCGGAAAGTAGCCACGTCCGGGCAAATAGCATTTTCAAAATGGCCGACCTCGCTTTCGTAGTGGTTTCTCATATCCACGACAATGGTCTCCGGCTGGCCGGCGAGAGCGTTGTATTCTCTTGCGCTGAGGTGGCGCCCGCGTTTGGTTACGTCGAAGGAGGCGTCGTTCAGCCCATCGGCAACTATTTTTTTGCGGACTTTTATTTTCAATTTTAAAAAGGACTTTCCGTCGTCCTCGATGGCAATATTCAGGCGACAGGCGTTCAGGAAGGGAATGGAATAGAGGCGCTGTTTAAATGTTTCAAAATTTTGGGTCGGTACAGAAATCTGCCCGTTTACGCCCTCGCCGGAAACGTAAACCCTGCCAAATACACCCACTTCATCGAGCAGCAGGTACAACTGATTGCGGAAAAGTTCAGGATTTTCGACTTGGGCATATTTGTAAAACGACAGGGTCGTGCGCTCCTCATCGCTTTCGATCAGGCGCTGTTTTAGCTCGTCTTTGTTGATTTTGTTAAAAAGAGTCATTCCTGAGTATTGAAAGGTGTTGAAAATAAGACTGGCAAATCGGAGGTTTTAACAAGAAAAAAGCCCTGACTGTTCAATCCAAAATTGGGCAAAACAGCCAGGGCTTTATAATGTTGATCTGATTGAAGTCGAGGAGTGGACTTCTGAAAACCAGAGAGATTCAGACCTTCAGTTTTTGAATATTTCTAAGTCCCCGATTTCTGTTATGCCCCGATTAACGTTTCTTTAGCAAATCTCTGATTTCTTCGAGAAGAACTATGTCGGCAGCAGGCGCTGCGGGAGCTGCGGCTTCTTTTCTCTTCATTTTGTTCACTCCTTTCACGATGAGGAACATAACTGTGGCAACGATGAGGAAGTCAATCACGCTGGTAATAAAGCCGCCCCAGAGGATAGCCACTTCAGCGGCAGTTTCGGCTCCGTCCACTCCAAATTCTGCCGGTTTTAGCACTGTCTTCCAGGCGCTCATGTCAACGCCGCCGGTAAACATGCCAATAATCGGAGCAACGATCCCATCTGTAAAAGCGCTCGATACTTTTCCAAAGGCAGCCCCCATGACGAAACCGATGGCGATGTCAAGCAGGTTACCGGTGAGCGCAAAAGCTTTAAATTCTTTCCACATAGCTAACTTGTTTAATATGGTTAAAAGATAAAATGTTTCGTTGCGACGAATGTAAGAAAAAAAGTAACCTGTTTAACAAAACATGTCCAAAAAGTTATTAAGGAACCAATCAATGAAACCCAAATAGTCGTCCCTTAAGAAACCAATTTAAGTCCACTCTGAAAAGAAGAGGGGTTGA